>JAOPZQ010000062.1 GCA_025964075.1 Solirubrobacterales bacterium
GACCGAGCCGGGCGGTCGGCGAAGCCGAAGGGAATACTGGTGGTATTTCCGAGGATTCGGCGGCCGATCCGGCGACGTGTCCACGGCCGCATCCGGGCGTGCCGGACTTTTTCAGGACCCTCCTAGCCGCGCTCGCCGCCGAGCGAGTCCACGAGGCGCAGCAGGTCGAGCGGCGAGAACGGCTTCGTCAGGAAGAGATCGGCCCCGGCCTCGGCGGCGCGGCGCTCGACGCTGTCGCCGCTCGCCGCGGTGAGCATGACGATCGTCATGTCCGACGAGCGGGGCTCCTCGCGCAGCCGCCGGCACGCGTCGATGCCGTTCAGCCGCGGCATGTCGACGTCGAGGAACACGAGTGTCGGGTGCTCGCGCGAGGCGACCGACACCGCCTCCTCGCCGTCGCCCGCCTCGTGGAGGACGAACCCAGCGACGTCCTCGAGCGTCGTGGCGATGAGGCGGCGGATGAACGGGTCGTCGTCGACGATCAGGACGCCCCGCGCCGGCGGCATCAGCCGATGCGCTCCCGGATCTGCCGGAGGCGCTCGTCCGGGACCGTCCGGAAGACCTCCACGACGGCCGCGTCGAACTGCGTCCCCGTGACGCGGTCGATCTCCTCGCGGGCGGCGGCGAGCGGGCGGGCGGGCCGGTAGGGGCGATCGGTGGTGATGGCGTCGAGGGCGTCGGCGACCGCGAACACCCGAGCTGCCACCGGGATCGCCTCGCCCGCCAGGCCGTCGGGGTAGCCGGTTCCGTCCCACCGCTCGTGGTGGAAGCGGATGACGTCTCGCGCGCTGCCGAGGAACTCGATGTCGGCGACGATGTCGGCGCCGATCGCCGTGTGCTGGCGCATCAGCGCCGCCTCCTCGGCCGACAGCCGGTCGG
The DNA here is from genome assembly GCA_025964075.1 of Solirubrobacterales bacterium. Lineage (GTDB taxonomy): Bacteria > Actinomycetota > Thermoleophilia > Solirubrobacterales > Solirubrobacteraceae > JAOPZQ01. The sequence continues at coordinate 880 of JAOPZQ010000062.1, forward strand.
GCTTGAAGAGGATCGCGTCGGGGATCGCCACCTTGCCCACGTCGTGCAGGAGGAAGCCGAACTCGATCTGCGGCTCGTCGGCGAGCCTCAGCCCGACGGCCGCCGCGATCTCGAGCCCGTAGGCCGCGACACGCTCGGCGTGCTTGCCCGTGTAGGCGTCTCGGGCCTCGACGGCGTTCGCCAGGGCGCGGACCGTGGCCGTGTACGAGCGGCGCAGCTCCTGCGCACGGGCTCGCTCCTGCTTGAAGGTCTCGCGCAGGTCCGCCGCGTAGCGCTCGAGCTGGAGCTCCTTGGCCGCGGCCGCGGTCTCCTGGTCCGCGAGCCGGGCGCGGAGCTCCTCCAGCTCCTCGCGCATCTCCCTGGTGACTGCCATGCGCCCCGCGATCCTACTCTCCGCGCAGGGCGGCGACGACCGCACCCGCCGCGTCCTCGACCGGCACCGCCTCCACCCCGAGGTCGGCGGCGCCCTGCGCATCCTCCTGGCTGAAGACGATCACGGCCTGCCGCCGGCGCCGCCCGCGCAGGTCGAGCGCCCGCACGACCGCCCGCGGGTTGCGCAGGCCGGCGTCCACCAGCGCGACCTCGAAGCGCCGCTCGTGGCAGGCGAGAGAGGCCGCCGGACCGTTGGGCTGCCATTCGTGCTCGATGCCCAGCGCGTCGAGCGCGGGCGCGATCCGCTCGCGGATCTCGGGCCGGGCGACCACGAGCACGTGGCTGCGCCCCGCGCGCACGGCATTGGCCAGGACCTCGGTGAGCTCGTCGGCGTCGATCGGCTTCTTCACCACCCACTCGTCCTTCAGCCGGTCGCGGCCGCTGAACACGGTCACGAAGACCACGGGCGTGCGACGCAGGACCGGGTCGGCGCGAATGCCGGCGAGCACCTCGAAGCCGCTCATCCCCGGCATCAGGATGTCGAGCGTGACCGCGTCGTACTCGCCGCGGCGCAGGGCGTCGAGCGCGGCCTCGCCGGTGTGCACGATGGTCGTCTCGACCCCGAGCGGTGAGAGCTGGTCCGCGATCAACTGGGCGATGTCGGCCTCGTCGTCGACGACGAGGATCCGCTTGCCCCGCACCGCCAGCCGCGCCGGCTCGAGCTCGTCGGCGGCGACCGCGCGCGGCAGGCGGACGTGGAACGTCGTGCCGACGCCGACCTCGCTGTCGACCTCGATCTCGCCGCCGTGACGGTCGATCAGGGACTTGACGATCGAGAGGCCGAGCCCGGTCCCCGGGTTGTCGCTCGTGTCGCCCCCGGCCCGGTAGAAGCGCTCGAACACCTGCTCGAGCTCGACCGGCGTCATGCCGCGTCCGGTGTCGGCGACGTCGATCTCGAGCTGCACGCCTTCGACCCGGCCGCTGATGGTGATCGTTCCCCCGAGCCCGGTGTACAGGTGGGCGTTCGTCAGGAGGTTGGCGAAGATCTGCCGGACGCGGCCCGGATCGACGAGCGCCGCCGGCAGCGTCCGCAGCTCGAGCACGAGCGTCTGGTCCTTGTCGGCGAGGCGCGGCCCCATCAGCTCGGCGACCTCGTCGAGCACCTCGGCGAGGTCGACGGGACGGCGGTGGAGCTCGATCGAGTCGGCCTCGATGCGCGCGACGTCGAGCAGGTCGTTGACGAGGTCGACGAGCCGGTCGGTCGAGCGCCGGACGATCTCGACCCACGAGCCCTGGCGCTTGGTCAGGCCGGGCGAGTGCTCGAGGAGCTCGACGAAGCCCTTGATCGACGTCAGCGGCGAGCGCAGCTCGTGCGAGGCGGTGGCCACGAACTCGCTCTTCAGGCGCTCGAGCCGCGCGCGCTCCGACACGTCGCGGATCGTCCACACGACGCCCTCGTCGTGGCCGCCGAGCCGGGCGGCGGTCACGGCGAGCGTGCGCTCACCCTGACGGACGGAGACCTCGCCGTGGACCGCGTCCTCCAGCGGCGGCAGCAGGCCGTTCGACTTGGCGAGGTCGTCCCCCACGCCCACGTCGGGCACGAGCACGGCGGCGCGCGGGTTCCTGGCGGTGACGACGCCGCCCGCGTCGCAGACGAGCAGCGCGTCGCCGAGGCTCTCGATCGTCACCTCGAGGTGGCGGCGCTCGTCCTCGATGCGCGCGTGGGCGCGCGCGAGATCCGCGGTCATCGCGTTGAACGCGCGGCCGAGCTCCTGGAGCTCGGCCGGGCCGGTCGGGTCGACGCGGCGCTCGAGGTCGCCGGCCGCGAGGTGCTGCGTGGCGTCGACGAGCTCGTCGAGCGGGCGGCGCATCGCGCCGATCAGCGCGGCGACGAGCGCGAGCGCCGCGGCCAGGGCGAGCACTACGCCGACCACGATCGCGACGAGCGCGGCGCGCGAGTCCCGCCGGGCGCGGTGCCTGGCGTCCTGACGGCGGACGACCTGGCGCTGGGTGAGCTTCGCCGCCGCGTCGCGCGC
>JAOPZQ010000063.1 GCA_025964075.1 Solirubrobacterales bacterium
GCCCGCCACGACGCGGCCGGCTTCCTCGCGGCCGAGCTCCGCCGGCGCGAGGCGCTCGCCTATCCGCCGTTCGCGACGCTGATCCGGATCGTCTGCTCGGCGCCGGAGGCCGCGGCGGCCCAGGCGGCCGCGGGGGCGATCGCCGGTCGGGTCGCCGCGCCCGGCGCCACCGTGCTCGGTCCCGCGCCGCTCTTCCGCCTGCGCGGGAAGGAGCGGCGGCAGGTCGTCGTGAAGGCGACCCGGCGGAGGGCTGCGGTCGCCGCCGTCCGGGAGGCGGTCGAGTCGGTCGCCGCGACCAAGGTCGGCCGCGCCGCGAGCCTGTCCGTGGACGTCGACCCGCAGTAGTCGCCTCGGGGGCTACTAGCAGAGCAACGCGGCGATCGCCTGGCCGGCCTTGTGCGGGTCGGGCCGGCCGCCGGCGATGAGGTCGACGTACGTGAACGACTCGCTGACGCGGACGACGAGGTAGGCGAGGTCGTCGAGGTCGAGCGGGAGCGGGCGCCCGGCCATCTCGTCGGCGATCAGGTCGCGTATGTGAGCGACCAGCTTCGCCTGCATGGTGCTCCGCGTCGTGGTGAGGATGCGCAACGCGATCTCGGGTTCGCGCTCGAGGAACGCGCGCATGAACGGCGCCGCGAGGACGTCGGCCAGGAAGCGCTCCATGGCATCCGCCACGGCTTGGCCGCCATGGCCGGTGGTGCGGGCGCGGGCGCGGTCCAGCGTGGGCCGGGCGAGCGACCAGAGCACTTCGCCGAGGAGCAGGTCGCGCGACCCGACCCAGCGGTGCAGCGTGACGCGGTTGACCCCTAGCTCCTGCGCGAGCGACCGCATCTCGATCCGCTCGCCGGCGATGAAGCGCCGCCGCGCGATGTTGAAGGCGTCAAGCGCGGCCGGACGGCGGGTCGCGCCGCCCGCGAGCTCCTGGGCGAGCACGGTCTCGCTCATGCGTTGCAAATCTAGCATGGTTGCATTCATGCAACGTCTTGGATAACGTTGCACAGGGCACGGCGCAGGCAGCGGGGCGCCGCGTCCGGTGACACCAGGACACCTCGGGAGGGGAGTCGATGACGACGAACACGCGCCCATACGTGCGAGCGTTCCTCGCCGCCGTGGTACTGGGCGGCTGCGCGTTCGCGCCGGCGGCCGCGCCGGCGGCCGAGAGCTTCGCCCCGATCGACCGCCCCGGTCCCGCACCGACGGCCTCCGCAGCCGATCTCCAGGCAAGCCTCGCCTGTAGCGGCAACGTGGACGACGCGACCAAGACACCGGTGCTGCTCGTACCGGCGACGACGGTGAACAGCCGGGAGAACTACGGCTGGAACTACATGCCGTACCTCCGCGAGCTCGGCTTCCCCTACTGCACGACCGACCTTCCCGGGGAGCTGGGCCAGAACATGGGCGACATGCAGGCGCGCGGCGACTACATCGCCTACGCGATCCGCCAGATGTTCGCCCGCGCGCACCGTCGCATCGCGATCCTCGGCCACAGCCAGGGCGGGATGGTGATGCGCTGGGCCCTGCGCTTCTGGCCCGACACCCGCGCCATGGTCGACGACGTGATCGGGATGGCCGGCACCAACCACGGCTCGGCGATCGTCCCGGCGCTCTGCGTGCCCGGCTGCGCGCCCGCCCTGTGGCAGCAGCGCGACAACGCGAGCTTCTACCAGGCGCTGAACTCCGGCCAGGAGACGTTCGCGGGCATCAGCTACACCGAGATCTACTCGCACGCCGACGAGTTCGTGCAGCCCAACCTCAGCAACGACGGGACCTCCTCGCTCCACACCGGTCAGGGGAAGATCACCAACGTCGCCGTGCAGGACATCTGCCCGACCGACACCCCCGACCACGTCCTCGTCGGCACGGTCGATCCCGTCGCCGCCGCGCTCGTCCTCGACGCGCTCACCCACGACGGGCCGGCCGAGCCCGCCCGCATCGGCCACGCGGCCTGCGGCCGGCTCTTCATGCCCGGCGTCGACATTGCCACCGCGGCGACCAACCTCCTCGATCTCTCCGCCCGCATCGCGACCCAGCTGGTGCTGGCAAAGCACGTGGGTTCCGAACCGCCGCTCGCCTGCTACACGACTACGGCCGGCTGCCCGGGCCCACCGGCCTCCGCCCCGAGCGCTCCAGGCAAGGCGTGTGCCTCGCCACGCCGGGTGCGGCTCTACCTCGACCACCTGGGCTTCCGCGTGCGCAAGGTCACCGTCGCCGGCAAGCGCGTCAGGATCACCCGGCGCGGCGGCCGACCCGTCGCCGTGATCACGCTGCGCGGACGTGGCGCCGGCCGGCTTCGCGTCCGCATCACCGGACGCACCGCCTCCGGCAAGGCCCGCCACACGACCAGGACGTACCGCACCTGCGGCTAGCCGACGGGCGCCGGCCACGGCGGCGTGAACGGCGCGAGCGCCCGTTCTAGACTGGTTTGCGCCATGGCCGACGAGCATGAGCCCACCGCCGACGAGCGCGAGATCGCGCAGGTCGGCGACCCCGAGATCGAACACGAGCAGCCGCAGCTCGATCCCGAGGTCGTCGCCCGCCGCGCCGCCGCGATGGCGCACGTCCGGAAGTTCGGCGACCCGGTCCTGCGGGCCAAGGCGCTGCGCGTCGAGCGCTTCGACGAGACGCTCCGGCAGGAGGTGGCGCGGATGTCGGCGCTGATGGGCGATGCGCTGGGGATCGGCCTCGCGGCCACGCAGCTCGGCCGCCTCTCGCGCATGCTCGTCTACCGCGTGCAGGGCGAGTCGCCGGCGATGGCGCTCGTCAACCCGGAGATCGAGTGGGTGGGCAAGGAGCTCGAGGAGGCCGAGGAGGGCTGCCTCTCGCTGCCCCGGGTCCTCGTCGAGGTCGAGCGTCCGATCCACGTCCGCGTCCGCGCCCAGGACGAGCGCGGCGAGCCGATCCTGATCGAGGCGAGCGGCCTCGAGGCGCGCGTCATCCAGCACGAGATCGACCACCTCGACGGCGTGCTCATCCTCGACCGCACCTCGCGCGAGCAGCGCAAGGAGGCCATGCGGGCGCTGCGCGAGGCGGCCGACGAAGCGGCCGCCTGAGTGCGCACGGTCTATCTCGGCACCTCCGACTTCGCGGCGTCGGTCCTGCGTCGGCTCGCCGCGAGCGAGCACCGGCCGGTGCTCGTCGTCACCCGCCCGGA
>JAOPZQ010000079.1 GCA_025964075.1 Solirubrobacterales bacterium
GGGTGCCCCACGTCTTCCAGGCCTATCACCCGATCCTCGACGAAGGGGCCGCGGCGCTGGACAGAGCCGGACAGCTCCTGTCGGCGCATCTCACCGGCGCAGAACGCGCCACCGCATAGCGAAAGGCAGATCGCAAGCTGTCCTCATAACCGAGAGGTCGCGTCGAACGTTGCCGGTGCGGGGGGCGCTCCTCCGCTCAGGGTTCGAGAAAGGAACGTGATGCAAGCAGGCGACATCAAGAGCGTCGGGGTCATCGGCGCGGGACGGATCGGTCAGGCGATGGCGCAGATCGCCCGCCGTGCCGGCCGGCAGGTCGTGATCTCCAACAGCCGAGGGCCGCAGTCCCTTACCTCACTGGTGCAGGAGCTTGGCGACGGGGTCTCGGCCGGGACGGTCAAGGACGCCGCAGCCGCGGGCATCGTCGTGCTCGCAGTGATGTGGCCGCAGGTTCCGCAGGCCGTCGAAGGGGTCGAATGGGAGGGTCGGATCGTGATCGACCCGACCAACGACTTCGATCCCAGCGACCTGGACGGGCGCACTTCCAGCGAGGTCGTCACCGATCTCGTCGCCCCTGCGCGCGTGGTGAAGGCCGGCAACACGCTCGGCGCCGCCGTGCTCGGTTCCGACCCGCATCAGGCGGGCGGCCAGCGAGTGATCTTCGTGTCGGGTGACGACCCCGACGCCAAATCGGCGGTCGTCACGCTGTTCGAGGACGCCGGGTTCTTCGTCCTCGACCTCGGTGGGCTGCGCGAGGGCGGCCGAATGCAACAGGTCGGTGCCCCGCTGGCCGGCCACAACTTCGTCCGTTTCCCGTGAGCCCGGCGCCTGAGCGAATGAGCCGCACCATCGACACGTGTTCTCGCATGCGGGCGGGACGGCGTCGCGCCTGTTCCCGCGGCTGGTCCACGTGACGGCCGACCTCGAGCGCGCCGAGCTGATCCAGCGATCACCGGGATCAGGCGATGACGGCTCACCCGCCTCGGACCGACACTCCTCGCCGCCGACGACAACGTCACCGACAGGAGCCAGCGACATGAGCAACGAGGAGTTCGTCCGCCGCGCGTACGAGATGGCCGAGGTCAAAGACATCCCCGGGTGGATCGCCTGCTTCAACCCGGATGGCGTGTTCGTCGACGAATCGGTCGGCGTTACGTACACCGGGCCCGATGAGGTCGCAAGGCCCGTCGAGAACTACGGTCGCGCCTTCTCCGACATGCACCGCGAGCTCTACGACGTGTACGTCAGCGGCGACGTCGTGATCGTCGAGCTCGCGCTCCAAGGGACACACGACGGACCGCTGTGGCTGCCTCAGGGGATTCTGCCGCCGACGGGGAGCCGGATGGACGCGCCCTGCTGCGATGTCTTCCGGCTCGAGGACGGCCGCATCCAGCTCTTCGACTGCTACCCGTCGGGAACCGTGATCTTGGGCCAGCTCGGCGTGCTGGGGAGCCTCGGCGCGGTCTTGGAGCCAGAGGCGGCGCAGAGTGCCTGAGACCGACGACGAGTAGCCGCGCGCTCGTGCCGCGCGACGGTGGGCCGGAATCACCACGATCCGGTGAGGACCGCTCACCCGTTCCGCCGACATGCTCCGACGGTGTCCAGCACCCGAGGCATCGACGGAGGTCTGAATGAAGCTCGCAGTCAACGGCGCTGACGTCGAGGTCGACGACCGCCACGCGAAGACGCCGCTGCTGTGGGTTCTCAGAGACGTCCTCGGCATGCGCGGAACGAAGTTCGGATGCGGCGGCGGGTTCTGCGCGGCCTGCACGGTCCTTATCGACGGGAAGAACACGAAGTCGTGCCAGACCGCCACCGAGCGTGCGGTCGGGAAGACCATCACGACGGTCGAGGGCGCCGCGGGTCCGGTGGTCGACGCCGTGCGCAATGCCTGGCATGAGGGCAACGTCGTGCAGTGCGGCTACTGCCAGCCCGGACAGACGCTGGCCGCGGTGTCGCTGCTCGAGGCGAACCCTGTGCCCGACGACGCGGCGATCGACACGTGGATGAGCGGCAACCTCTGCCGGTGCGGGACGTACCCGCGGATCCGTGCCGCGATCCACGCCGCAGCCGTCACGCTGACCGACGGCCCCGAGCCCGCGCCCTTGATCGCTCCGGACGAGATCGAAGATCGCAGGCTCACGGCCGAGGACCTGGTCGACCCCGTCCATCCGTACATCCGGATCCGGCCGGACGGGACGATCGTCGCGTACTCGAGTCAGATCGAGATGGGGCAGGGGATCCACACCGGCCTCGCGACGATCGTCGCCGAGGAGCTCGATGCCGACTTCGATTCCGTTCGGGTCGTCAACGCCGCGAACGGAAGGGGCCCGAACGGCGACGTCTACGGAAACCCCGACCTCGGCAGCGCCTTCCAGCTGACGGGCGCGTCCAATTCGATGAAGGGGTTCTGGGTGCGCTACCGGCTGGCCGCTGCTCGAGCGCGGTCGCGGCTCGTGGCCGCGGCGGCAGAGGCGTGGGGCGTGCCCGCCGCTGAGGTCGAGATCGAGAACGGCGTTCTGCGCCACGGGAGCGGGAGGCGGGCAACGTTCGCCGAGCTCGCCACCCGGGCCGAGCAGCTTCCGGTCCAAGATGACGCGCAGCCGAAGGACGCCGCGGACTACAAGCTGATCGGGCGGGAGGGGCGGTTGCGCGTCGACGCCGTCCCGAAGATCCTCGGCGCCACCCGCTACACGATCGACCAGAGCCTGCCCGGGATGCTGACGGCCGTTGTGCTGCACCCGCCGAGGTTCGGCGCCACGATCGCCTCGCTCGACGATCAGGCGGCGCTCGCCGAGGCCGGGGTCACGGCGGTCGTCCCGATCGAGGAGGGCGTCGCCGTCGTCGCGGAAACCGTCGCCGACGCGCAGCGTGGACTCCGTGCCCTGGTCGTGGAGTGGGACGACACGCACGCCGAGCGGCGGAGCACCGCAGAGCTGCTCGCAGAGCACCTCCGGCTGCTCGAGTCGGGCGAGAACGCCGTGACGGCTCGCGACGACGGCGACGTCGACCAGGCCCTGGCCGACGCGTCCTCCACGGTCGACGCGACCTACGCGTTACCGTACCTCTCTCACGCACCGATGGAGCCGAACAACGCGGCATGCCGGATGCGCGAGGACGGCGTGCTCGACGTCTGGGTGGGAACCGAGGCGCCCGAGTACGTGAAGATGAATGCCTCCTCGATCGCCGGGGTCGACAAGGAGCAGGTGGAGGTGTACATCACCTTCGCCGGCGGATCGTTCGGACTGCATTCGAGCGCCGAACACGACCCCACGGCCGAGGCGGTGCAAATCGCGCGCGCGCTCGACTGGAGGCACCCGATCAAGGTCCAGTCGCTCCGCGAGGAGGAGTTCAAGGTCGGCCGCTACCGCGCCATGGCGGTTCACCGCGTGCGGGCCGGGGCCGACGCGGACGATCGCCTGACGGCGTGGCATCAGCAGATCGTGGCCGAACCGACGTCCGTGAATCTGCCGTTCGTGCGTGACGTGATGTTCAAGAACGGCGTCGATTTCTTCACGACGACAGGCGCCGTCGATCCGCCGTATGCCGTCGAGAACTTCCGGCTCGAGTCGACCAACTTCGAGTCGTCGATCCCGACGATGGTGTGGCGGTCGGTCGGCAACTCCCACACGGAGTTCGCACGCGAGTCCGCGATCGACGAGCTCGCGATCGCCGCCGGCCGCGACCCCGTCGGCCTGCGGCGAGAGCTGCTGGCCGGCAGCCCGCGGACGCTGCGAGCGCTCGAGCTCGTTGCCGAGCGGGCCGACTGGGGGTCGCCGCTCTCCGAAGGCAGGGCGCGCGGGATCGCGAGCTCCGGCTTTCTCGGCCATAGCGCCCAGGTCACGGAGGTCTCGCTCGACGAGCGTGGCCGCGTTCACGTCGACCGGATCGTCTTCGCGCTCGACTGCGGACGAAACGTCAACCCCGACCTCATCCGCGCGCAGGTGGAAGGAGGGCTGCTCTGGGGAGTGAGCGCTGCGGCGTGGGGCGAGGTCGTCCTCGGCGAGGGCGGCGACATCGTGACCCAGAACTTCGACACCTATCCGGTCATGCGGATGCGCTCGGTCCCGCAGATCGAGGTCCACTTGATCGACTCCACCGAGCCGCCGACCGGAGTCGGTGAGGTCAGCGTCCCCTCGGTCGCTCCAGCGCTGGCGAACGCGATCGCCGCCCTCACCGGCACCCGAATCCGCCAGCTCCCCTTCTCGAAGACCATCAAGATCTACTGAACGAAAGGTCTCTGCACATGCCCGACGTCACCATCACCCCGAGCGAAAACGGCCCCTACATCGTCTCCGGCCCCGTGACCCTCGTCGCGCCGGACGGGCACGAGATCGAGCACCCCGACCCGATGGTGATGTGCCGCTGCGGACACTCCTCGAACAAGCCGTTCTGTGACGGGACCCACGCCACGATCGATTTCGACGGCACGCTGGCGAACTGACAGTGTCCGGAGAGGAGGCGCACGACAGACTCGCGATCCGTGAGCTGATCGACGCGTACGCTCACTGCGCCGACCGCCGTGACGCGAAAGGCCAGATGGCGTTGTTCACCCGTGACATCCACTTCGTCGTGTACTACACCGAGTCGCGCTCGGATACGCCCGATTTGGAGTTGCACGACAGAGCCGATCTGGCGCCCGTCTTCGACGATCTGAACCGCTATCGCGCGACGATGCATTTCAACGGGCAGAGCACTGTCAGCGTCGACTGGACGGACACGCGCCCGCTTCAACCGGCGTAGACGGTCTTGGCGATCCGCTCGGCGACCATGATCGTCGTCGGGTTGATCGCCACCGAGGGAACGACCGGGATGATCGACGCGTCGACGACGCGCAGCCCGAAGAGTCCCTTGACGGCACCATGCGTGTCGACGACCGCCCAGGGATCGTCGGGTCCGCCCATCGGTGCGGTGCCAACCGGGTGCCCGTAGGACGCCAGGCTCGACGTAACCGCCTCCTCGAGCTGATCATCGCTCACCGTGTCACCGGGAATGATCTCGAGCTCGAGGAACCGAGCGAGCGCCGGATTGCGGCCGAGCTTCCGGGCCAGCCTGACGCCCTCGAGCATGCGGCGGAGGTCCCGCTCCTCAGCGAGGAAGTTGCAGTCGAGCTCGGGCTGCTCCTGCGGGTCGCGACTCCGCAGGGTGACGGTCCCCCGGGAATCGGGCTTGACGACAGCGACGCTCAACGCGATCGCGCCGCCCGTCGGGCTGTACTCCGGCGGCATGAGGTGGGTTACCGCGATATGGATGTCCAGATGATCGTCGCGGGTTTCGCTCGATTGGGTCCACAGCAGGGCGCCGACCGCGGGCCTCATGTCGAGCGCGTCCGTCTTCAGGGCGTACGCGTTGTAGTAGAAGGGCTGGTCCTGGAGGTGCCGGCCGACGGGCAGATCGGCGACGACGTCGATGCCGAGCTGGGCCAGGTCTGCGGCCGGGCCGACGCCGGAGCGCAGCAGGATCGCCGGACTCCCGTATGACCCCGCGGACAGGAGCACCTCACCCGCCGCGATCTCGGTGCCGCTCGCGGTCACGACGCCGACCGCGCGGCGCTGATCGAAGAGGACGCGATCGACGAGCACATCGCCCGAGATCGTGAGGTTGGGGCGGTTCCGGACCTCCTCGGTGAGATAGACGAGGCCGGTGTTCTGACGCACGCCGTCGACGACGTTGACGGGGTAGGCGCCGACGCCGCTCGGATTCGGCCCGTTGAAATCCGCGACCCGGGGGAACCCCTCCGCCGCCGTCGCGTCGATGAACCCGCGCAACGAGCTGGTCAGATCGTCGTACTTCTGCTGCCGGATCGGAAACGGTCCCGCCCGCCCGCGGTCGGCGTCGTCGCCGTCGGGCGTGTTCTCCATCTCCCGGTAAGTGGCCTCGACGGCGTCGACCGTCCAATCGGCAAGACCGTGCCGGTGCCAATCGCGGACGTCGCTCGGGCGTGCCCGCATCGATACCGTGGCGTTGTGGGCCGAGCAGCCGCCGAGCACCTTCGCCCGCGCGACATCGATCTGCGCGGAGGCGGCTCCACCGCGGGCGGTGTAGCCCCATTCGTGCTCGGGGTTGGCGGGCACGCGCGCAGGGTCCCGCAGGTCGTCCGGATAGCCACCCACTCCGTAGGCCGTCCCAGCCTCGAGCAGCAGCACCGAGCGGTTCGGATCCTCGCTCAGACGGCGTGCCAGGACGGATCCGGCCGACCCTCCTCCGACGATGACGATGTCGGCGCGACCGTCGCTCGTGCTGTTGGGGACATCTGACATGGGATCGGCTCTCCTCGGGTCGACGAAGTCGCGATCGGAGCCTGGCCCCAACTCGGGTGACGTGTCGCCGCCTGATTCGGGTGATTGCACCGGCGTGAGCTGTCGCCGCGTTCTCGACCGCGAGTACCAATTCGGGTACCAATCTGAGCGAATGTGAGCTGATCTCAGAGGACCTCGAGCCCCGTCAGCACGGGCCTCAGCATCCAAGGCACCCCGGGTCGGCGGAACCGACATCCGTGTGTAGGCGATCGAGGCTGTCATCCACCGTTGCGTACCGCGCGGTCGCGGCGAGAATGGCGCAAGCTGCGCATTCGTCCCGCTCGGTCGTGCTCGTCAGGAGCTACCGTCTTGGACCGTGGACATGAACGAGAAGCCCCACGTCCGCGGTAACGGGGTCCGCGGTGCCCGAGGTCGTCGCCGAGTTGGACGCGCAACCGCCTGACGCCTGCCCGTGCAGCAGCCGCACGTGCGGGGTCGGGCCCCAGGGCGTCACCGGCCGGCGGTACGAGTCCTTCGCCCTCGAGCTCGAACGGCGCACGCGTCCGTGAGCGCGCTCCGCACAGCCGAGCATCTCGCGAGCTTCGCCGGGTTCGTCGCTCGGCGCGAGGCGCGGGAGCGGGCTGACACCGCGGTGATGAACGACCTGACCGCCGTGGGGCTTCCGATTCCGCGCGGCTTGGAGATCGAGTGGCTGGGGACCGCCGGCTACCGCCTCACGTTCTCCGGCCAGACGCTCCTGATCGATCCCTACCTCACGCGTGTCCCGCTGCGCGCCGTCCTGCGCCGCAGTCCGGCCCTGGCGGATCGCGCCCTCCATCGCCGCTATCTCCCCGCGGACGGGGGCGATGTGGTCGGCATCCTCGTCGGGCACACGCACTTCGACCACGTGATCGACGTCCCCGAGCTGTCGCGGGCGCTCGACGCTCCCGCCTACGGCTCGAGCTCGCTCGTGCGCCTCATGACGCTCTACGGGCTGCGAGACCGAGCCGTCGAGGTGCAGCCCGGTCGCGCCTACGAGCTCGGGCCGTTCACCGTGCGCTTTGTCCCGAGCCGGCACTCCAAGCTCCTGCTCGGCTACAAGGTCCCGTTCGACGGAGCGCTGACCTGCGACCACCTCGACGCGCTGAGCCCGTCGGCCTACCGCTGCGGCGCGATCTACGGCCTGCACATCGAGGTCGCCGGCACCACCTTCTATCACCAGGGAAGCGCGAACCTGATCGATGACCAGGTTCCCACCGGTGGTGTGGACGTCTTCCTCGCCGGCATCGCCGGACGCAGCTTCACCGAGGACTACTGGGAGCGCATCCTCTCGCGCCTCGACCCGCGGGTCGTCGTGGCCAACCACTACGACGACTTCTTCCGACCGCTGTCCGCCCCGCTCGGGTTCTCGACCAACGTCAACCTCGCCGCCTTCCCCGACGAGGTCCGCGCCGTCACTCGGGACGCCGCGGTGGCAACGCTCCGGCCTCTCGAGCCCGTGGCCGCGGCGCCGTGATCGTACGGCGCGTGCTTGGCGAGCGTCACGCGTCCGATGGTGCGCGTCATAGCTCGCCGAGCACTTCCTTGGCGGTGCGCTCGCCGGAGCTGACGGCGCCGTCCATGTAGCCGTTCCAGTAGCCGGCCGTCTCGGTGCCGGCCCAGTGGACGGTGCCAAACGGCTGGGTGAGGACGGGCAGGAAGTCGGTGACGGTGCCGGGCGCGAGCTGGGAGACCGGGCCGCCGCGCGACCAGCGCTCGCTCGTCCAGTCCTGCTCGAAGTAGTCCCGCGGCGCCAGCGCCCGCGGGCCGAACGCCTCGGCGAAGCAGGCGAGGACGGCGTCGCGGCGCTCTTGCGGGCGCCCGGCGTAGAGGCGCCATTGGTGGCCTCCGTGGAAGGCCATCAGGATCCCCGGGCTGCCGTCGGGCGGGGAGTTGTCGAATATCTCGGGGGCGGCGCCGTCGACCTTGAGTGCCATTCCGCTGAGGCCGTCCTTGCGCCAGAACGGCTCGTCGTAGATCGCGTGGCACTTCATCAGCGTGCCGAGCGGCATCCGGCGGCGCAGCGCGTCGTGCTGGACGGGGAGGAGCGGCGCCCACTCGATCTCCGCCGCCAGCTGCGGCGGCGTCGCGACGATGACCCGCTTCGCCTTCCAGCTGCCGCGATCGGACACGACCGTCGCCG
>JAOPZQ010000105.1 GCA_025964075.1 Solirubrobacterales bacterium
CTTCATTCGCCTCTTCCTCGCGTTAGAACCTGACACGTCATCGGGGGTGCCCGCGGCATGGGATTGCCGATGACTACGGAGCACCGATCCGCAGCAGCCCGCTAGGACTGTTCTTCGGCAACTACACGCCGTTCGGGCGACGACGGCCTGCCGCCACTTCATCACCACGTAGTCGACCGACGATCAGTAGTTCGCGCGGAATCCGGTACCGCGGATTGGGCGGATGGCGCGCGGGCGGCTTGTCCGTAGCGTCACGGCCATGTCATCGCACCCGTCGAAGTCTCCCCTCCGCGTCGTCGTGGCCGGCGGCGGCATCGCCGCCGTCGAGGCCCTCATCGCCCTGCGCGCGATGGCGAGCGACCGCGTTGCCGTGACGCTGGTCACCCCCTCCACCCAGCTCGTCTATCGGCCGCAGACGGTCGCCGAACCGTTCGACGGTCCGATCGCGGCGCACTACCGCTTGGCAGCGATCTGCGACGACCTTGGAGCGGACCTCGTGCTCGACACGGTCCGGAGTGTCGATACCGGCGCTTGTCGGGTGAAGCTCGACCACGACGGCTACCGGGAGTACGACGCTCTGATCGTTGCGGTCGGCGCGCGCCAGCAGGCCGCGTTCAAGCACGCCCATACTTTCTTCGCCGACCGGTGGCACGACGACATCCGCGGCGTCGCCGACAGCCTCGCCGTCGGCTTCGCGAACCGAGTCGCGTTCGTCGCTCCGCCGCACGCCGGCTGGACGCTCCCGCTCTACGAGATCGCCCTGCTCACCGCGTCCCATGCGTCGGGTGCGCTTCGGAAGCCCGAGCTCACTTTGATCACGCTTGAGAGCCGACCGCTCTCCGCCTTCGCCGGTGCCGGCAGCGACGCGGTCTCAGACCTCCTCGCGCGCGCGGGAATAACCGTCGTGACCGGAACCTACGCCACCGAGGAAGACGCGCGTACCCTGATCCTGCACCCCGGAAGGCGCTCCCTGACGGTCGACCGCGTCGTCGCGCTACCCGAGCTCACCGGCCCTCGGATCCCAGGGCTGCCGTCCGACACCGACGGATACATCCCGGTCGACGACACTGGACGCATCCGCGACCACGACGCCGAGTTCGCCATCGGCGACGCGACCGACTTCCCGCTCAAGCAGGGCGGTCTCGCCACCCAGCAGGCCGACACCGTCGCCGCTATCATCGCCGCCCGCGCCGGCGCCAAGGTCCAACCAGATCGCTCCGATCACATGTTGCGAGCAAAGCTCCTCACCGGCGACCGTCCGCTCTACCTCCGCGCGACGCTGACCGAAGGTCACACCGTCGGGTCGGTCGCGGCGACGCAGTGCCTGTGGTGGCCGGCCGAGAAGGTCGCCGGGCGCTACCTGGCTCCCTATCTCGCTGAGCAGGATCTCCGGCCGTTCGGCGCCGCCGAGACACAGCTCAAGGTCCACACCGGGCCGCCGCCGATGGTCCACGGGACTGCCGGCGAACTCGGAATCGAGCTGCTTGGCCAGGACGGCTAGCTCCAGCTCGGGCAACCGCTGACGGGCCGGCCGCGCCAATCGTCGCACCCCGTCCGGGGGCGCGTGGGTGGGCGACGGAGGCCCGCAGGCGGGCGGGCCGGAGTCCGAACGGAGCAGTCATGTCGAGAGCCAACCGCCGGTTGTCGGAAGCCGAGCGAGACGAGCGTCGTCGTCAGGATCGCGAGCGCCTCCAGCGCGCCGCCGAGGAGCTCCTGTCATCGGAGGGCTGGGCTCGCTGGGTGCGGGTCAGAGCGACGTTCCATTCCTACTCCGCCGGCAACTGCATGTTGATCGCGCTGCAGTGCCATCAGCGCGGGATCGTTCCTCAGCGCGTCGCCGGGTTCCGCGCGTGGCTGAAGCTCGGCAGGTGCGTTAGCAACAACGAAAAGGCGCTGAGGATCCTCGCGCCGGTCACGGTGAAGGAGCGCGACGAGCGAGGCGAGGAGACCGGGGAGGGGCGGGTCTTCTTCAAGACGGCATTCGTCTTCGAGCTCTCGCAGACCGAGCTATTGGCTGGAGTCGAGCCGGCGCCGCTCGAGCCGCCGTGCGAGCCGCTGACCGGCGACTCGCACGCCTACCTAATCGAGCCCCTTCGTGCATTCGCGCAGTCGCTCGGCTATACCGTCTCGTTCGAGCACATCGAGGGGCCAGCCGGCGGCTGGTGCGATCTGAAGCACAAGGGGATCGTCGTCGACGCGGACGCGCCCGCGAACCGACCCGATGGCCACGATCGTCTATCCGGGCAGCGACCGCCTGCGGCCCGAGGCAGCCGCTGCAGCGAAGCATTACGGGGTGACCATCGCGGTCGACCCGGCGAACCGGCCGCAGCGCAAAGGCACGGTTCGTCGTCTACGTCACGCCTGCCGTATCGGCTCCTGCCCGGAGTCGGGCGGCGTCGCGTCCGGGTGGCAGGCCGAACTGGCGTCGGTACTCGCGGCTGAACTGCGAGGTGCTGTCGTAGCCGACCCGATGCCCGACCGTGGCGACGTCCGCACCGTCGGTCATCAGCAGCAGTCGCGATCGCTGGAGTCGGATCTGCTTCTGGAACTGGATCGGGCTGAGCGCCGTGACGGCGTGGAAGTTGCGATGGAACGCCGACGGGCTCATGCCGCAACTGCGGGCGAG
>JAOPZQ010000114.1 GCA_025964075.1 Solirubrobacterales bacterium
TAAAGAACGCCGTGGCGACCACCGACGTCTGGGGCGCCACGATCCACACGGCCTTCGCCGATACGCCACAGTGCACGCAGGGGACCGCCGACATCGTCGTGACGGTGATCGCCGGTGGCGTCCACGCCGACGGTGCCTTCATGGTCCTATTCACCCAATAAGGGCGGCACGATGCACACGAAGACCACGCTTGCGGCGACGCTGGCATTCGCGCTCCTCGCCGCGGCGCCGGGCGCCGGCGCGTTCAGCGTCGGGCCGGGCGGGCAGCCGGGCCTCGCGGTGGACGCCGCGGGAACGGCCTACATCGCCTGGAACGGACCATCCGCCGTCCTGCGGTTCTGCCGCTTGCCGCGCAGGGCGACGGCGTGCGATCCCACTGCGGCCGCGTCGATCGCCGTGACGGGAACAGGCTCGAGTGGCCGGCCCTTTGTGGTGGTCAGCGGCAGCCGCGTCGTCGTCGTGCAGCAGCGCTACGGCGCGGGCGTGCCGGACTTCTCTGCGCTCTATGCCCTCACCTCGACCGACGGCGGCCTGTCGTTCCCCGTCCAGCGGGTCATCGGCAAGATCGCGGTGTCCGAGGCGATCCCAGGACCGAATGACACGATCTCCGGCATCGAGGACAACAGCTCGAATTTCCAGAACTCGCCGCTCGACGGGTCGGCACCCGTGCCCGTCGGAAGCGCAGCGCTGTCGGGCGATCATCCCCTCGGCGGGACCGTCGCGCTGCTCGACGCAAGCACACCGCTCGCCGTGTTCTCGACCCTTTCGGGCGCAGGCCAGTTCCGCCGCTACGCCGGCAGCGGCAACATCAACGATCAGGCGAACTGGACCTCCGCGCTCGACATCGGCGCCGTTCGCTACCCGAAGCTCGCGGGCGGCCCGTCGGGGCTGTTCCTGCTGAACACGACCGAGTCCGGTGGGGAGGTCGTCTCCAAGTTCACGGGTGCCGGCTTCGGCACACCGGTGCCGCTCGGCATCAACGCCGACCCGTCGAGCCAGCACATGTTCGAAGACGCCGCCGGCCGGCTGCACGCCGTGTTCGCGCACGGCGACGGCAGCGGCCTGCATCTGATGCACGCTGTGTCCGACGACGGCGCCAACTGGCGCAAGGGCACCGTCGTGACGGTGTCGACTCCGGGTGGCGACGGCGGGATCGGCGACACGCGCGTCGCGACGGCCCCGGACCACATCGGCGTCGTGGTGTGGCGCGGCGGAAGCCCCGTGGGCGAGGTCCGCGTAGCCGCTGTTGGACCCGACGCACCGGTCGATCCGGCGCCGATCCCGACGCCGATCCCAACGCCCACTCCTAAGCCTGCGCCGATTAAGCCGCTGCTGCAGCCGACGAAGCGGCTCACGGTCAAGGAAGGCACCTACGCGCTGAGCGGTGTGCCGTTCTGCGTCAAGAACGGCTCCAGCTACAGCGTCACGCTTGCCTTCAAACGCGCCAGGAAGAAGAACAACATCGTCGTGAAGGTCCGGCGCGCGGACTTCTTCCTCGGCACCAAGCGCGTGCTGAAGGACACCCGCGCCCCGTTCGTCGCAACGATCCACGTCACCAACGCCAAGGTCGGCAAGACCTACACCGTGGGCGCCCGCGCCTACCTCAAGGTCCGCCGCGGCCCGGCGCGGACGCGCTCGATCAGCCGCACGGTCAAGACCTGCTGAGTCGCCCACGACACGCCGCACGCACGTCTAGCCGCGCCGTCGGTCATAGGTGTGCTTGACCACAGTTCTGAGCCACGAGGGAGCGGTCTCGCGCCTCACCGTGTCGGCCCGGCGCAGGAAGATCTCGACCGCCCGCTGGTAGGCGTGGCTCCGCATCGTCGACGCAGAGGGAATGGCGGCGCGCCAGACACAGCATCGACGCCGAGTGCTCGCGGAGTGTCCCCGACGGAGACGAGGAGGCGCGCGACTGCTCGACCGGCTGACGGCCGCTTTCGTGGGCGACTGCGGTGGTCCCTATCCGCGCGGACCTCGCCCTCGCTGGTCGTCCCGAAGCGGGAGCCGAGCGCGAGCGAGCGGTGGCCCCGGGAAGGCGCGGGCGGCGTTGGCGGCGTCGGTGTTCGGCTCATTGCCACGCGTACGCGCCTCACACGGCCGGGGGGAGCGTTAGCGCGTCCGCAGGCGGGCTAATCGGAACTCGAGCCGCTCCTGCATCCGAACGCAGAAGGCGGGTTGTCAAGGCGCAAATCCAAGGTGAGCCGCTACCCGTTCGTAGGCCCGCGCTGGACGACCGCGATGCCGTCGGGGCTGTTGCCGGTCGCGATGGTGGCCGTCGCCTTGAAGGTGCTCCGGTCGATAATCGACAGCGTGTTCGCTCCCTGGTTGGCCACGTAGACGGCGTCGTCGGTGGCCCTTACGGTGAACGGGTCCGTGCCGGATGGCCCGACGGAGACGGTCGAGGAGACCCGATGGGTCCTGGTGTCGATGGCTGTGACCCTGCCCGGACCGAGGCTGCTGACGTAGGCGCGGTCGCCGTTGGGGCTCATCGCGACGCTGAACGGGCTCGGCTCCGGGAGCCTGGCCGCGACCGTCCCGTTGCCGGCGTTGACGACCGTGACGCCCGACAGCTCGTTGGTGACGTAGAGGGACGCGCCGTCGGGCGTGACGGCCACCCCTGACGGGAACCGGCCGGTCGGGATGGTGCGCACGACGCGGTTGGTCCGGGCGTCGATGACCGACACGTCGCCGGATCCGCTGTTGGCGGCGTAGACCGTCTTGCCGTCAGGTGCGGTCGCGACGCTCAGCGGCTGGGTGCCGACCCGCACGGACGCCACGACGCGCTTGGCCCGGGTGTCGATGACCGAGACGCGGTTGGAGCCGCCGTCGGCGGTGTAGAGGTATCGCCCGTTGGGGTTCGCGGCCACATCGACGGGCTTGCTTCGGGGAAGCAGCGGGATGGTCCGTGCGACGGTGTCGTTGTCGGTGGTGAGGACTGACACGGTGTTGCTGCCGGTGTTGGCGACGTAGACGGACTTGCGGTCCGGAGACACCGCCATCTGCGCCGGGGAGACACCGACCCGCACGGTCGCGACGATCTTGTGGGTGGCGCCGTCGATGACCGAGGCGGTGTTGTCGAGCTGGTTGGTGACGTAGATCCGCGCGGGAGCGGCGGGTTTCTCGGCGGAAGGCGACGTCGCGCAGGAGAGGCCTCCGATCGGCGCGAGCAGGACCCCGACGCAGAGCGTCACGGCGGAGCGCGGAACGCGAGCACGGATCCGCAGATCGGGCGCAGGCGAAGCGGGGATCATCCGCTTAGCCCGCGCAACAGGCCCGAGGCGTAGTAGTCCTGTGCGTTGCGCACGCCGGGAACGGCGAAGAAGTAGCCGCCGCCTATGGGGGTGATGAATCGGGCGAGCATCTCGTTCTCGAGCCGGGTCTGCATCGCGATGTAGGTGTGCAGCTGTTGCTGGAAGCAGCAGAACGTGTGCCCCATGTTGGGGTTCCCACCCTCGTCGGGGCTCTGGTCGTACTGGAAGCTGCGGCGCAGGATCGTGCTGGTGGCCGCCGTTTGCGGGGTCTGGGGGTTGGCCATCCGGATGTGGCAGTTCAGCGGGGTGAGCCGACCCTGCGGGTCGTTGGTGTATATCGGGTCGAGTTCGTCCGAGGCGTTCGGGTCGGTCGCGTACAGCGGCGCGCCGCTGATCTTGCGCCGGCCGAAGATCCGCTCCTGCTGCTCGACGGGGACCCCGTCCCACGTGTCCAAGTGCATTTGGATGATGCGCAGCGCCTGGTAGGTCCCGCCCGCGGTCCAGGCCGGCTCGGGCCGGCCGGGTTGGACCCACACCACCTGGTTCATCTGGGAGGCGTCGGTGGTGTCGGGGTTGGAGATCCCGTCCTTGAATCCCATCCAGTCGCGCGGAATGCCCACGGGTCGCGGCGGGAACCGGAACGCGTCCATGCGCCAGCGCAGACGCATGCCGCCGCTGGTCTGCCGCATGACGTCGAGCATGGCGTTTCCGACGGTGTCGCGGTGGTTGGCGCACACTTGCACCAGCAGGTCTCCATGAGTGATCTTCGGGTCGAGGTCGTCGTGGGAGAACGCCCGCATCGCCTTGAGCTGTGCCGGCCTGCGCGGCGCCAGCCCGTAGCGACCGTCGAACAGCGACGCGCCCACGGC
>JAOPZQ010000134.1 GCA_025964075.1 Solirubrobacterales bacterium
GCCGGCGCGCCGGTCGCGGCCGGCGGCACGCCGGGGCACGGCAAGCCTGGCGACAACCCCATGCCGGCCGGCGACCCCATCGTCGACAAGGTCCGGCTCCTGATGCAGCAAGGCAGGATGGTGGTCACCGGGCGTGAGCTGCACAACGGAACCAGCGCTTGGGCGATCTCCCTGAAGCCGGCCGTCGGCCGGCCGGTCTGGACCCTCTGGGTGTCCGCCGCCGACGGGAAGACGTTGGAGCTGCGCGATCCCGGGCGAGACGCGAGCGAGCAGCCGCAAGTCATTCGCTGGCCGACCTACGAAGTGCTGCCCCACTCGGGCGCCGATCAGCTCCTGACGCTCACCGGCGCCCACCCGTCGGCGCACGTGGTGCACGACGCCGCGCAGACCGCGGCCGCCGAGCGGCGCTTGATGCCGCCGAAGTCGTGACCCGGTGGCCGTCGGCGGGCCAAGCCCCGCCGACGGCCACCCCGCGGTACGCCCTCCCCGGTAGCTCTCACCCGCCGCGGCCTAGCTCGCCGCCGACGGGCGCACCTCGTGGTTCGAGCGGCCCGTGGCGCCATTGCCGGACGACGCGCCGTTGCTGGCCACAGCGGCCGGCGCGAGCTCGCCCTCGCCGCGCACCTCGTCGCCCCGGTAGGGCCCCGGCTTCGGCCGCGGCTCCCCGCCCGGGAACGCCAGGCGCGCGATCGTCCGGTGGACCGAACCCCACTGCCGCCCCAGCGGGCCACTGTTGTACGGCAGGCCGTAGCGCTCGCAGATCTGCCGGACGCGCGGGGCGATCTCGCCGTAGCGGGTGCTCGGCATGTCGGGGAACAGGTGGTGCTCGACCTGGTAGCCGAGGTTGCCGCTGATCACGTGGAAGAGCGGGCCGCCGTCGATGTTCGCGGCGCCGACAAGCTGCCGGACGTACCACGCGCCCTTGGTCTCGTCCGCGGCCTCCTCCTGGGCGAACGTGTACGTCTGGTCGGGGAAGTGGCCGCAGAAGATGATCGCGTGCGCCCAGACGTTGCGCACCACGTTCGCGGTCGCGTTGGCGAGCAGCGTGGTCTTCCAGCGCCGGCCGCTCAGCAGCGGGAACGCCACGTAGTCCTTGACGATCTGGCGCCGCGCCTTGCCCCAGATCCCCTTGAGCTCCTTCAGCACCTGCTTCTTGTCCTTCTCGCCCGAGCGGACGGCGTCGAGGTCGAGGTCGTGGAAGGCGACGCCCCACTCGAACAGCGCCATCAGCAGCACGTTGTAGAACGGCTGCAGGAGATAGACCGGGTGCCACGGCTGGTGCGGGTCGATCCGCATGATCTCGTAGCCGAGGTCCTTGTCCTTGCCGCGGATGTTGGTGTACGTGTGATGGATGTAGTTGTGCGAGTGCTTCCAGGACTCGGCGGTGGAGGCCGTGTCCCAGTCCCACGTCGAGGAGTGGATCTGCGGGTCGTTCATCCAGTCCCACTGGCCGTGGAGGACGTTGTGCCCGATCTCCATGTTCTCGAGGATCTTCGCCATCGAGAGAGCCGCCGTTCCCGCGACGCAGGCCGGAGGGAAGCGCGAGACCACGAGCAGCGCCCGGCCGAGCACCGCGAGCCGGCGCTGCAGCTCGATCATGCTCTTGATGTAGCGGCGGTCGCGGTCGCCGAGCTCGGCGAACACCTCGTCGTGGATCGCGTCGAATTCGCGGCCGATGGCCTCGATCTCCTCCGGGGACAGATGAGCCAGCGGGCTCTCGATCATGCTCGCCACGTAGGACCCTCCTTCACAGTTCGATCGTGACCGCGCCCTCGGGCGCGTGGATGCACGTCCTGACCATCTCCCCTTCCTGGGGCGTGGCGACCTGCCCCGAGCGCAGGTCGCGGAGCTTCCCCGAGCACAGGCGGCCGATGCACGTGTGACAGACGCCCATGCGGCAGCCGAACGGCAGCTCGAGGCCGGCCTCCTCGCCGGCGACGAGGATCGGCTGGCCGGCGCCCGCCTCGGCGTCGACGTCGCTCCTCGCGAAGCGGATCGTGCCGCCCTCGCCCTCGCTCCCCTCGCCGCCGATGATCGGCTGGAAGCGCTCCAGGTGCAGGCGATCGCAGTCGCCGTCCCGCTCCCAGCGCTTCGTCAGCGCGTCGAGCATCTCCGCCGGCCCGCACAGAAAAGCCTCGCGCTCGCGCCAGTCGGGGCAGAGCTCCTCGAGCTCGTCCGGCGTCATCCGTCCCTCGGAGGCGGTGTGCCGCTCGTGCAGCCGGAAGCCGGGATGGCGGGCGTCGAGCTCGCGCAGCCGCTCGCCGAAGATGACGTCGCCGGGCGTGCGCGCGGAGTGCAGGTGGACGACGTCGTCGAGCGCGTCCTCGCGAGCCAGGCAGCGGAGCATGCTCATGATCGGCGTGATGCCGCTGCCGGCGCTCACGAACAGAGCCTTCGCGGGCGGCGGGTCGGGCAGCGTGAACGCGCCCTCGACGCCGCCGAGCCGCACGAGCATCCCCGGCTTCGCATGCTTGACGAGGTAGGGCGAGACGACCCCGGGGTCGTAGAGCTTCGGCGTCACGCTGATGAAGCCGTCCGGCCGGCCGGGATCGGACGTCAGCGAGTAGGCCCGCCAGTGGTGGACGCCGTCGACGACGACGCCGATCCGGAGGTACTGCCCCGGCCGGTGGCCCTCCCACGCGTAGCCCGGGCGGATCGTGATCGTCACCGCGTCCGCGGTCTCGTGGTCGATCCGCTCGATCCGGCCGCGGAGCTCCCGGGTCGACCACAGCGGGTTGACGAGCTCGAGGTAGTCGTCCGGCAGCAGCGGCGTGAAGAACGCGCGCATGGCGTGCAGCACCCTGCGCTGCACCGGGTGGACCTGGGGCGGGGCGCCTCTCTCCGCCATCGGAGAGCAGCCTTTCCCCGATGAGGAGATTCGTCACGCCTTTGACGACCGCGACCGTTCAGGAGTCCGTCAGGGCTTCCGCGGCAGGATGGCCGCCATGCCCAGCGCCCGAAGCCTGCTCCTACCGACTGCCGCGGCCGTGCTCCTCGCCGTCGCCGGCTGCGGATCCAGCAAGTCCAACGGGTCCACCCCGAGCGGCGCCAGCTCCGGCGGCACGTCGACCGGCGGCACGTCGAGCGGCGGCACCGGGGCGCTGTCGGCGGAGGCCCAGTCCAAGGCCACCGGCGACATCCCCGACAACCAGGTCTTCCTCACGTTCAAGGACACCGCCGCCGGCTACTCGATCCAGGTCCCCGAGGGCTGGGCGCGCAAGGGGTCGGGCAACGACGTCACGTTCCAGGACAAGAACAACATCGCGCACGTCGTGATCGGGAAGGGCGCGCTTCCGAGCGCCGCCGCCGCCGTCGCGGAGCTGCGGGCGTCGAGCAAGACCGCGAGCTCGCTCCAGGTCGGGGCCTCGCAGAAGCTGACCGCGGGCGGCGGGCCGGCGCTCAAGCTCTCCTACAGCACGGTCAGCGCGCCCAATCCGGTGACCGGCAAGCGGGTGCAGCTGATCGTCGACCGCTACCTCTACGCGAAGGGCGGCAAGAAGGCGACGATCGACCTCGCCACGGCCAAGGGCGTGGACAACGTCGACGCCTACAAGATGATGGCCCGGAGCTTCAAGTGGCAGTGAAGTCCCTCTGGGTCGAGCCCGAACGACCCGCCGCCGAGATCGAGTGGCCGGCGGTCGCGTTCCACGACGTCTTCCGGATCTTCCGGACGGGCACCGTCGAGACCGTCGCGCTGCGCGGCCTCGAGCTGCGGATCGACCGGGGCGAGTTCGTCGGCGTCCTCGGCCCGTCGGGCTCCGGCAAGAGCACGTTCCTCTCGCTCGCCGCCGCGCTCGACGAGCCGTCGGCCGGCGAGGTCCTCGTGCTCGGCCACTCCCTCTCGCGCCTCGAGGAGAACGAGCGGGCACGCCTCCGCGCCGAGGAGCTCGCGCTGATCTTCCAGGCCACGAACCTGCTCCCGGCGCTGAGCGCGCTCGAGAACGTGACGCTCGCGCTCGAGCTCGCCGGCAAGTCCACGCCACGCGATCGCGCCGTCGAGGCGCTGACCGCGTTCGGGCTCGGCGAGCGCCTCGGCAACCGCGCCGGAGCGCTCTCCGGCGGCGAGCAGCAGCGCGTCGCGATCGCCGCCGCGGCGGCCCGCGAGGCGCCGCTCGTGCTCGCGGACGAGCCGACCGGCGAGCTCGACGCGCGCAACGAGGCGATCGTGCTCGAGGCGCTCGCGACGCTGCGGCGCGACCACGGCGCGACCGTCGTCGTCGTCACGCACTCCGAGCGCGTGGCCGCCGCGGCCGAGCGCGTCATCGAGATCCGCGATGGGAAGGCCACGCAATGACCGCTATCGCCGTTGAACAGCTCGCCTCCTGCCGCGGCATCTCGGTCGTGCACGGCAGCGGCCACGCGGCCGTCCACGCCCTCCGCGACATCGACTTCACGGTCGGGCGCGGCGAGGCGGTCGCGCTCTGGGGCCCGTCGGGCTCGGGCAAGACGACGCTCCTCCACGTCCTCGGCGGCCTCGTGACCCCGACCGCCGGCGACGTGCGGTGGCGCGGCGGGCCGCTGCCCGCGCTCGGCACGGAGGAGCGCCGCGGCGCCGGCATCGCCTACGTCTTCCAGGGCGCGAACCTGCTGCCCTACTTCACCGCGTACGAGAACGTCGCGTTCGCGGCGCTGCACGCGGGCAGCGAGGCGGACCCGGAGGAGCTGCTGACGCTCGTCGGCCTCGCCGCGAAGCTCGACTCCCTGCCCGCCGAGCTGTCGGGCGGCGAGGGCCAGCGGGTCGCGATCGCCCGCGCGCTCGCCCAGCGCCCCGACCTGCTGCTCTGCGACGAGCCGACGGGTCAGCTCGACTCCGACACCGGCCGCCGCGTCCTCGACCTCATCGACGCGCTCCGCGCCGAGAACGGCTTCGCCCTCGTGATCGCGACCCATGACGCGGACGTGGCCGCGCGCCAGCCGCGCGCGGTCGAGCTCGCGGACGGCCAGGTCGTCGAGGAGGCGGCGCCGTGAGGTCGCTCGTCCGCCTCGCCCTCGTCGGGCTCGCGCGCGCTCCGGGCCGCACGCTCGTCCGGGTGCTCGTCCTCGCCGCCGCGGCCGCGCTGCTCGCCTCGATGATCCTGTTCATCGGCGCGTCCCTGCGCACGATGACCGCGGGCGCCGTGCGCTCCGTGCCGCTGCACTGGCAGGGCCCCGTCGCCTCCTACGCCAAGGACGTCCAGACCGCCGCGGCGGTCGCCCGCCAGCGGGGCGTGCTGGAGGCCGTGCCCGCGGCTACCGCTCCCCTCGCGGGCGCCGACCACACCGGCTCGCAGGGCACGACGAGCACCGGCAGCGGCGGCGTCCTCGCCGTCGGCCCCGGCTACCTCCGCCACCTGTCGACGTTCCGGATCCTCCAAGGCGGCATCACGCCCGGCGGCGTCGTGCTCGACCAGCAGATGGCCGCGACCCTCCAGGCGGGGATCGGCGACACCGTGAGCCTCCGGCCCGCGAAGGGCGCGCCCGCGCATGCATACAAGGTCAGCGGCGTCGGCATCGTCACCGCGGCCGACGTCCTCTTCCAGCCGCTCAACCCGCAGCTCGGCCCGGCTGCCGCCCAGCCGCCGGCGAACATCGCGATCCTCGACCTCGCCACGTTCGCGAAGACCTACGCGCCCTCGCTGCGGACGATCACGCCGGCGAGCGTCGGCAACAGCGCCGTGCCCGGCGCGCAGGACGGCGTCCAGTGGCAGGTCCAGGCGCAGCTCTCGCCGGCCGCGCTGACCGGCAGCCCCTCGCACGCCCTGACGGTCGCCAACGGCCTGCGCGGCGCCGCCGAGCGCTCGCTGCCGGGTCAGGTCACGTTCGTCGACAACCTGTCCGACGGCCTCAACACCTCCGCCGGCGACGCCCTCTACGCCGAGGCGATGTACATCCTCCTCGCGGTCCCCGGCGCGCTCGTCGCGCTCGGCCTCGCCTACCTCGCCGCGCTCGGCACCGTCGAGCGTGACCGGCGCGAGCTCGCGCTGCTCCGCGCCCGTGGCGCTCGCCGGCGCGACATCGTCGCCCTCGGCGCGGCGGAGAGCGCGGTGCTCGGCATCGTCGCCGGCCTGCTCGGGGCGGGGGTCGGCATCCTCGCCACCTCGGCGCTCGTCAAGGGTGGCGTCAGCCTGAACGCCGGCCGCGTGATCGCCGCCTCGGTCGGCGGCGTCCTCCTCGCGAGCCTCGGCGCGCTCGCGGCCCGGCTCGGCGCCGTGGCCTCGGTCCTCCGCGCCGGCGTCGCCGAGAGCCAGCGCGGCGTGCAGCGCACGGGGAAGCCGCTGTGGCAGCGGCTCTACCTCGATGTGATCTGCCTCGCCGTGAGCGGGCTCGTGTACTGGCTGACCGCACGGACCGGCTTCGCAGCGGTCGTCAGCCCGGACGCGAATCCGACGCTTTCGCTCTCGGTCTACATGTTCCTGGCACCGGCGCTCCTGTGGTTGGGCGCGGCGCTGCTCCTCGTCCGGCTGCGCGGCCGTGCCCTGGCCTGGCTCGCCGGCCGCGGGGCCGGGCGCCGAGCCCAGAGCGCCCGCGCGCTGCTGCTCGCCAGCGCGTCGCGCCGGGCCGCAGCGCTCAACCGCGGCCTGCTGCTCGTCGGCCTCCTGCTCGCGTTCGGCGTCGAGCTCGGGCTCTTCACCGCGACCTACGACCACCAGGCCCAGGTGGACGCGCAGCTGACGATCGGCGCGGACGTCGTCGTCCAGGCGCCGCCCGGCGTCGTCGCGAAGAAGAACCTCGAGCGCACGGTGGCGAACACCAGCGGCGTCGCCGCGACCTCGGGCGTCGACCACTCCTACGCCTACGTCGGGCCTGACCTGCAGGACATCTACGGGGTCAACGCCTCGACGCTCGGCAACTCGACGACGCTGCGCGACTCGTACTTCATCGGCGGCGGCAAGGACACGATGCTCTCGCGCCTGCGCCACGACCCGCGAGGCATCCTCGTCTCGAAGGAGACGATCGCCGACTACTCGCTGAACCAGGGCGACCTGCTGAAGCTCAGGGTGCTGGACCACAGCACTGGCGCCTTCCACGTCGTGCCGTTCCACGTCCTCGGCATCGTCCAGGAGTTCCCGTCGGCCCCGCGCGACTCGTTCATGGTCGCGAACCTCAGCTACCTCCAGTCGGTCGACCACGCCGGCGGCCCGAACGTGATCTTCGCCAAGACGAGCGGGGACCCCGCCGCGGTGGCCCGGAACGTGACGGCGGCGACCGCGTCCGCGGGCGCGGTCGTCAAGGACATCCGCCAGCAGGCCGCGCAGACGGTGAGCTCGATCACCACGGTCGACCTCAGCGGGATCGCCTCGATCGAGGAGGCGTTCGCCGTCGCGCTCGCCGCCGCCGGCATGGCGCTCTTCGTCGCCGTCGCGCTCGCCGAGCGCCGTCACGAGCTCGCGCTGATGACCGCCCTCGGCGCGCCGCTGCGCGCGGTCGGCTCCTACCTGTGGTCCGAGGCGGCGCTCGTCGTCACCGCGGCGGTGGTCCTCGCCGCCGGCCTCGGCCTCCTGCTCGCGCTGATGCTCGTGGCGATGCTCCAGCACGTGTTCGATCCGCCTCCGGACGCCCTGTCCGTGCCGTGGACGTTCCTCCTCGAGCTCACCGGTGCGGCGATCGCGGCCACCGCGCTCGGCGCCTGGCTCGCCGGCCGCGGCGTCCGCCGCCTGCCGCTGGGCTCGCTGCTGCGCGAGCGGTGACACCCTGTAGGCATGACCGGCGCTCGCGTGCTCGTCGTCGAGGACGACGCTCCGCTGCGTGAGCTCCTGGCGCGAGGCCTGCGCGAGGAGGGCTTCGCCGTGCGGACCGCGGCGACGGGGGCGGAGGCGATGGAGCGCGCGCACTCAGACGACGTCGACGCCTGGGTCCTCGACATCGGCCTGCCGGACGCGGACGGGCGCGACGTCTGCCAAGCGCTCCGCGCCCAGGGCTACGACGCCCCCGTCCTCTTCCTGACCGCGCGCGACGCGATGGTCGATCGGCTCGCCGGCTTCCGCGCGGGCGGCGACGACTACGTCGTCAAGCCGTTCCAGATCGCCGAGATCGTGGCGCGCCTTCAGGCGCTGCTGCGCCGCGCCGGCGCCGGGGCGGAGGCGACGGAGGCGGCCGGACTTGCGCTCGACCCCGTCGGCCACACCGTCCGGGCCGACGGCGCCGAGACGGCCGAGCTCACTCCGACCGAGTTCCGCGTCCTCGCGACCCTCGCCGCGAAGCCCGGCGCCGCCGTGCGCCGCGCCGACCTCGTCCGCGCGGCGTGGCCCGAGGGCGCGATGGTCCACGACAACACGCTCGACGTCTACATCGCTCGCGTGCGGCGGAAGCTGCGCGCGCTCGAGGGCGCGCCCGCGATCGCCACCGTCCACGGCGTCGGCTACCGGCTGGCATGAGTCTGCGCACGCGCCTGCTGACGGTGACCGCGGCGGGGGCGCTCGTCCTCGTCGTCGCGCTCACCGGCGCGTTCAACCTCGTGCTGCGTGAGCGCCTGGGCGCGGACGCCGACTCGCAGCTCCGGGCGCGGGCGGCGGCGCGGCTCGCGAGCCTCACGGTCGTCGACGGGCGGCTGAGCGTGCAGGAGGCGCCGGACGAGGGCACGGGAGACGCGCGCACCTGGGTGTACGCGGGCGCCCAGGCGCTCGAGCGCCCGCCCGGGCCGCCGGCGCTCCAGCGCGAGGCGGACTCGCTGGCCGGGGGTCCGCGCCACTACGTCACGCTCCCGGGGCTCGACATCCGGCTGCTCGCCACGCCGGTGCGCCAGCACGGCCAGCGGCTCGGAACGGTCGTCGACTCGGTCTCGACCGCCCCCTACGAGGGGACCGCGCGGACGGCGCTGCTCGCCTCGGCCGTGTTCGCGCTCGTCGTCCTGCTCGCGGTCATCGCCGGGGCCCGCTGGGCGATCGGCGCCGCGCTGCGTCCGGTGGCGCGCATGACCGCGCGGGCGTCGGAGTGGGGCGAGCACGACCTCGATCGCCGCTTCGCGCTCGGGCCGCCGCGCGACGAGCTGACGACGCTGGCGGCCACGTTCGACCGCCTCCTCGATCGCCTCGCGGCCGCGCTGCGCGGCGAGCAGCGCCTCACCGCCGAGATGTCCCAC
>JAOPZQ010000178.1 GCA_025964075.1 Solirubrobacterales bacterium
GTGCGGCTGATGCCGAGGCCGCTGGCGGTGTGCGGCGCGACCCCGGTGTATTCCTCGCCGTCCAGGAACAGAGACCCCGAAGTGAGGTGCGTGAGCCGCGAGACGACGCCCAGCATCGTGCTCTTCCCCGATCCGTTCGGGCCGATGAGGCCGCACAGCGCGCCCTCGCGGACCTCGATCGAGGCGCCGTCGAGCGCGCGCACGCCGCCGAAGTCGACGTGCGCGTCGCGGACCTCGAGCAGCGGGGTCATGCGCGCTGCCCTCGCCACCGCTGCCCCGCCCGGCCCAGGTCCCGCGCGACGCCGTAGAGGCCGCCCGGGATGTACGTCGCGGCGAAGATCATCACGCCGCCGTAGACGGCGTCCCACCACGTCCCGACCGACGCGAGCTTGAGCGGCAGCCAGGTGATGAGGATCGCGCCGGCGAGCGCGCCCACCCACGAGCCGAACCCGCCGATGATCACCATCGTCAGCGCGAGCACGATCAGGTCGAAGCCCGCGTCGTTCGGCGTGATCGAGTTGAAGAGGAGCGAGTGGAACGCCCCGGCCAGCGCGCCGAGCATGCCGGAGACGACGAACGCGAACCGCCGGTAGCGGCGGGTGTCGACGGCGAAGCTCTGCGCGAGCTCCTCGTCCTCGCGGATCGTCTCGAGGGCGCGGCCGATCGTCCCGTGCTCCATCAGGTAGAGCAGCACGGCGACGACGGCGACGGTCAGCGCCATCGCCAGCGTCGTCACCGCGACGGGGATCGCGAACAGGCCGAGCGAGCCGCCCGTGAGGCCGGTCCAGTTCAGCGCGACGACACCGACCATGAGATCGAAGGCGACGGTCGCCATCGCCAGGTAGAGGTCGCGGAGGCGGACGAGGAGCCACGCCAGCGCGTAGCTCAGCGCTCCCGCGATCGCCAGCGCGATCGCGATCGCGAGCACGGCGACCATCCCGTGCTTGACGAGGATCGCCGCGGCGTAGGAGCCGATCGCGTAGAAGCCGACGCCGGCGAGGGAGAAGATCCCGGCGCGCAGCGCGACCTGCACGCTGAACGCGAGCAGCGCCGCGATCAGGATGTTCTGGATCAGCGTCTCGTTCGACGTGAACCACGACGAGATGCCGGCCGTCGTCATGCGCGCAGGAACCTCCCGCGGGAGAAGATGCCCTGGGGCCGCACGAGCAGGACGAGCAGGATGAGCAGGAACGCGACCGCGTCCCGGTAGCTCGCGGGCCCGTAGGCGATGACCGCGGTCTCGGCGATCGCGATCAGGTAGGCGGCGCAGATCGCGCCGCGGATGCTCCCCACCCCCCCGACGATGAGGATGGCGAACGCGGTCAGCATGTAGGTCTGCCCGACGCCCACCTCCTCTCCGGAGATGTTGACGGCGAGGAGTACGCCGGCGAGCCCGGCGAGCGCGCCGCTCACGAACATCGTCGCCGCCGCGAGGCCGTTGACGTTGACCCCGAGCAGCCCCGACGTCGTCGGGTCATAGGCGACCGCGCGCACGGCGCGGCCGTGGCGCGAGCGGCGCACCCAGAGGTCGAGCGCCGACGCCACCACGACCGTCACCGCGACGATGATCACCTCGATGTTCGTGATCCGGAGCCCGATCGCATGCCACACGTGGACGTGGAACGCGTTCTCGCTCGGCGCGAACACCTGGTTGCCGGTCTTGTTCGACACCCAGGTGTTGACGACGATCGACGCGCCGACGCTCGCCACGAGCATCGAGAGCTCCGCCTGGCGCTTGACCCGGAAGCGGGTCCGGATCCGCTGGAACGCGACCAGCTCGAGCGCCACCGCGACCGCCCCCGACCCCGCCATCGAGACGACGAGCGTGAGCGCGAACGGGAGGCTGCCGTGCTTCGTCAGGACGTACGCGAGGTAGCCGGCGAAGACGAACAGCGCCCCGTGCGCGAGGTTCAGCACGTCGAGCGTGCCCCACGCGAGCGAGAGCCCGAGCGAGAAGAGCGTCAGGACGGAGCCGAAGACAAGCGCGTTGACGAACTGCTGGGCCATCGCTCAGGGCTGGACGAGCTTGGTCTGGTCGCCCTTCTGAAGGATCTTCTCCGCGCCGCTCTGCCACTCGACGACGACGCCGGGGACGCTGATGTCCCGCTTGTCCGGGTCGGTGAACTTGATCGGACCGAGCGCGCCGTTGAAGCCGGTCTGGGAGACCATCTGCGCGCCCTTGAGCACGCCGTCCCGCGAGGCGTCGCCGGAGGCGGCGATGGCCTTGGCGATGAACTGCACGGCGTCGTAGCCGACGGCGTTGTAGCCGTAGACGTGCTTGGCGCTCGGGTTGGCCGCCTTGAACGCCGTGACGAACGCCTTGCTCGACGGGTAGTCCAGCGTCTCGGTGAAGTCGAGCGCGTAGAAGAACCCGTTCCCGGCCGCGCCGGCGGTGCCGAGCGCGCCGGCGGTCGCCGCCGAGTCGCCCCACGCGACGCCTTTCCAGCCCGCGTTCCCCAGCGCCTTGATCAGTGCCGGGAACTGCGCGCCGACGAGCAGCATGCCGATCGAGTCGGGCTTGCCCGAGGCGAGCTTCGAGGCGATCGACGCGTAGTCGGTCGTCGCGGTCGGGATGCCGATCGAGTCGGTGACCTTCACGCCGAGCGCCGCGAACTTCTTCGGCAGGAGGTTCTTGGCGACCTCGGTCAGCGTCGGGTTGTCGGAGTCGTAGATGAGCTTGACCGTCTTGGCGCCCTTCTTCGCCACCTGCTCGGCGAGCAGGTTGTCGTAGCGGAGCTGCGAGGCGGTGATCCGGTAGACGTAGTTGCCGATCGGGAGCAGCCCGCTGTTCTGCGACTGCGTGGCGACGTCGACGACCTTGGCGCGCTGGGCGATCGGCGCGGTCGCGAGCGCCTCGTTCGACAGGAGCGGGCCGAGGATCGCGACGGCCTTCGAGTTCGCGGCCTGTGACATCTGCGTCGTCGCCTTGGCCTGGTCTGAGGCGGTGTCCTTCGTGTCGAGGACGAGCTTCGATCCCTTGAGGACGTTCGAGCCGTTGATCTGGTCGACCGCGAGCTTCATGCCCTGGAGCTCGTTCTGGCCGACGTAGGCGACGGCGCCGGTGAGGTCGCCGACGAAGGTGATCGGGATGGAGGACGGAAGCTTGCCGCCGCTGCTGGTGGCGCTCGCGTTCGCGGCGGTGCTGCTGCCGGTCGTGCTGCTCTTCTTGGAGCTGCCGCATGCGGCCAGCCCGATGGTCAACGCCACGACGGTAAGTGCGGTCGCCGCCCGTCCGAGACCTGGACTCGAGATCACGGTCACCTCTCCCTCGGGTTCTTCCCAATTCTACCAACCGGTTGGTTGAAGGCGGACGGTAGCGCGGCTTTGCGAGAGCGTCAAGCCCCCGGTGTCAGACGACGCGAAGCGGGCGGACGAGCGCGGGCTCGGCCCCGAATGCGACACCCGCGAGGACCCATCCCGCCTCGACCGCGAGCACGCCGGTGAGCGCATCGAGCGCGCGGTCCGCGTCGTCGAACCAGAGCAGGTCGACGGCGTCGCAGCACGGCGGCCGGTCCCCCTCGTGCGCAGCCGGATCGACGACCATCAGCTCGTGGCGCATCGGCGCCGCGCGCGCCGCGGCCTCGGCGTAGGCGCCGCCCACCACGTCGAAGCCCGGTTAGGGCAGCACCGGACGCCCGTCGCGCAGGACCGAGTGGTTCTGCACGTAGGCGCGGATGCCGTCGAGGCCGAGCGCGACGCCGCAGTGCTCCGTGCGCCAGTGCTCCTGCGCGGCCGCGTGCCGAGGCCGGCCGCCCGCGGGGCCATGCCGACGCGGATGAGCGTCACGTCGAGGTCGCGCTCATCTTCGGCGCCTCGGTGATCCCCGCCGCCTCGAGCTCGCCGGCGATCCGCTCGCGCAACCGGAACTTCTGGACCTTGGTGCCCGACATCGGCCACTCCTCGACGAAGCGGACGTAGCGCGGAACCTTGAACGTGGCGATCTTGCCCAGGCAGAAGTCGAGCAGCTCGCGCTCGGTCACGCTCGCGCCTCGCTGCAGCTCGACGAACGCCGCGGGGACCTCGGCGTAGCGGGCGTCGGGTGCGCCCACCACCTGGACGATCTTGACCGCCGGATGGGCGGCGATGAAGTTCTCGATCTCGGCGGCCGCCACGTTCTCCCCTCCGACCTTGAGCATGTCCTTGAGGCGGCCCACGAACGAGACGCGGCCCTCCTCGTCGCGCCGGATCAGGTCGCCGGTGTGGAACCACCCGGCGGCGTCGATCACCTGCGCCGTGTACTCGGGGTCGCGGTGGTAGTGGCTGAAGCGCGACTGGCCGCGGAAGATCGCCTCGCCGATCTCGCCGGGCGCCGTGTCCTCCCCCGTCTCCAGGCTGAGCACGCGCAGCTCCATGTGGGGCAGGATCCGGCCGCTGGTCGTGAGCCGCGCCTCGAGCGGGTCGCTCGGCAGGCCCAGGCACATGAAGCCGCACGACTCGGTCGAGCCGAAGCAGGAGATCTGCGCGGCGGTCGGGAGGCGCTCCTGCTTCGACTTCATCCGCTCGCGGACGCCGACGTTGATCACAACCCGCAGCGTGCTCAGGTCGGCCTCGGGGAAGCGCGGATGGTCGAGGACGCCGAGCCAGATCGTCTCGAAGGCCGGGAAGGCGTGGGTGCAGCGCTCGCGCTCGAGCTGGTCGAGCGCGACGCCCGCCTCGAACGTGCCGACATGGCAGAACGCGGCGCCGGAGGCGAGCGAGCCGAGCATCGTCACGATGCCGCCGGAGTGGAACATCGGGAGCGGCGACCAGAAGCGGTCCTCGGCGCCGAGCCCGAGCCGCTCGGCGAGGTTGGTCCCCTCGGCGACCAGGCTCGCATGCGTGTGGACCGCGCCCTTCGGGCTCGACGTCGTGCCTGACGTGTAGAGGATCACCGCGGAGCCCTCCGAGTCCACGAAGTCCTCGAACGGCGCCTCCGCGCGCTCCCAGTCCTCGTCCTCCCCCACGAGGACGACGCGGCAGGCGGTCACGCCGGTCTCCTCGATCAGCGGCCTCGAGACCGCCGAGCCGAGCAGCAGCACCATCTTCGAGTGGTTGACGACGTAGTCGAGCTCAGTGGCCTTGTAGCGGGCGTTGATCGGGACGGGCACCGCGCCGAGCCGCATCGCCCCCAGCAGGATCTCGACGTGCTCGACGTTCCCCGGGATCAGGATCCCGACGCAGTCGCCGGCCTCGACGCCCAGGCCGCGCAAACGCCGCGCCTGGCGGGCGCTGCGCTCGGCCAGCTCGCCCCAGGTGCAGCGATCGTCCGGGAAGACGGGGCCGTCCGCACCGGGCCGCTGCGCGGCCAGCCGGTCGAGCATCGTATGGACGGTTGCGCTCACTGATTCCACCAACCGGTTGGTAGAATACCGCGCCGTGGCCCATCTGCAAGCCGCCGGCGGAGCGCTCCTCCACTACGACGACGAGGGGACCGGGCCCCTTGTCCTCCTCGTGCACGGCGGGACGGGCACCGGAGCCTACGACTGGGAGTACCAGCGCGAGCCGCTTGCCCGGCGCTACCGCATCGTCACGCCCGATCTGCGCGGCCACGGTCGGTCCAGCGATCCCGACGGCCGCCTCGGCCTCGAGCAGATCGCACGGGACACGCTCGACCTGGTCGACGCCCTCGGCGAGCGGCCTGCGGCGATCGTCGGGTTCTCGTTCGGCGCGACGGCCATCCTCCGGCTGCTCTGCTCCGGCGCGGACGTGACCGACGCGCTCGTGATGATCGGCGCCTCGCAGGTCGGCCGTCCGCAGGACGTCGAGTCGATCGTCAACGGCCCCTGGCCGCGTGAGCTCCGGGCGCTGCCCCACGAGCACACCGAGTGGCGACGGCTGCGGGAGGCGATGGCCCGCAGCTGGGCCGACGAGCTCCATCTCGACGACGAGGAACTGCGGCGGGTGAGCATCCCGGCGCTCGTGATCGCCGGCGACCGCGACACCATCGAGCCCGTCGAGACGGCCCTCGCGCTCGACCGGGCGCTGCCGCGCGGCGAGCTCCTGGTCCTCCCCGGCTGCGGCCACTTCGCGACCCGGCAGCGGCCGGCCGAGGTGAACGTCGCGATCGAAGGCTTCCTGGCCCGCCACCTCGAGGCGAGCCGCTGATGCCCCCCGAGCCGTTCGAGATCGCCATTCCCGACGCCGTTCTCGACGACGTCCGGGCCCGGCTCGAGCGCACCGCCTGGCCGCTCGACGTCGGCAACGCCGACTGGCGCTACGGCGTCGAGCGCGCCTACCTCGAGGAGCTCGTCGAGTACTGGCTGCGCGACTACGACTGGCGCGCCCAGGAGCGCCGGATGAACGCGCTGACGCAGTTCCGGACGACGATCGACGGGCTGCCGATCCACTACATCCACGAGCGCGGCAAGGGTCCCGACCCGATGCCGCTGATCCTCTCCCACGGCTGGCCGTGGACGTTCTGGGACTTCCAGAAGGTGATCGCCCCGCTGGCCGACCCGGGCGCCCACGGCGCCGATCCGGCGGACGCGTTCGACGTCGTCGTCCCCTCGCTGCCCGGCTTCGGGTTCTCGACGCCGCTGGAGCGGGCCGGCGTCGAGTGGATGAAGACCGCCGACCTGTGGGTCGCGCTGATGGGAGACGTCCTCGGCTACGAGCGCTTCGCCGCCCATGGCGGCGACTGGGGCGGCCTGATCACCGCGCAGCTCGGCCACAAGTACGCCGACCGGCTGATCGGCGCCCATCTCGGGGTGTGCACGCCGATGACGCTGTTCGAGACCGGCCTGCCCACCGAGGACCAGTACGCGGAGGACGAGAAGGACCGCTTCCACCACACGAAGCACCGGATGCAGTCCGTGGCGACGAGCCATCTCGTCGTCCAGAGCGACGATCCGCAGACGCTCGCCTACGGCCTCCACGACTCGCCGGTCGGCCTGTCCTCGTGGATCCTCGAGCGCCGCCGGCATTGGAGCGACTCGAACGGCGACGTCGAGAGCCGCTTCTCCAAGGACGACCTGATCACGACCGCGATGCTCTATTGGGTGACCGAGAGCGCGGTCAGCTCGATGCGCTACTACTGGGAGGCGCAGCACAACCTGTGGAAGCCCTCGCACGACCGGCAGCCCGTCGTGCAGGCGCCGACCGCGATCACGCTCTGGCCGCAGGAGCTGATGCTGATGCCGACGGCGCTGATGGAGAGCTTCTACAACCTGAAGCGGCTGACGCCGATGCCCTCGGGCGGCCACTTCCACCCGATGGAGGAGCCCGAGCTCCTCGTCGAGGACATCAGGGCATTCTTCCGTACGCTGCGATGAGCGGCGCCACAGCGGGGCGTTTGCCGGATCGCCTCGATCTCGACGAGGTTCTCGACCCGCGGCACTAGAAGCTGCGGTCGAGCCCGAGGCTCTGGGCGACGATGTTGCGGACCATCTCGTTCGTGACCGGGCCGATCTGGTAGAGCCGCACGTCCCGCCAGTAGCGCTGCATGTCGAATTCCGCCGAGTAGCCCATGCCGCCGAGGATCTGCAGGCCGCGGTCGGCCGCCCACGTGGCGTACTCCGCCGCGATCGCCTTGGCGGCCGAGGACTCGACGCCCGTGTCCATCCCCTGGTCGTACATCCACGCGGCCTTGTAGGTCAGGAGCTCGGCCTGGGAGAGCTTCATCTTCATGTCGGCGATCCAGTGCTGGATCACCTGGAAGTCGCCGATCGCGTGGCCGAACGCACGGCGCTCCTGCGCGTAGGCGATCGAGTCCTCGAGCACGCCGCGCAGGACGCCGGTGGCCAGGGCGGCCACGAGGATGCGCTCGTTGTTGAGCGTCGTGAGGATGTGGTTCCAGCCGCGGTCGACCTCGCCGATGACGTGGGTGTCCGGCACGAACGCGTCGTCGAGCTGGACCTCGCACGAGCCCACGCAGCGCATCCCGAGCTTGGGGATCGGCGTGGCCACGAGGCCGGGCTGGTCGGTGGGGACGAGGAAGAGCGTCTTGCCGAACGATGACTTCTCGCCCTCGTTCGTCTTCGCGAGGAGGAGCAGGAAGTCGGACACGTGGGCCATCGTCGACCAGATCTTGGCCCCGTTGATCACGTAGCCGCCGTCGACCTTCTTCGCGCGCGTGATCATGCCGCCGAGGAGATCGGTGCCGGCGCCGGGCTCGGTGATCGCGATCGCCACCTTCTTCTCGCCGGCGACCATCGCCGGCACGAACTCGTCGCGGATCGCCGGCGAGGCGAACTTCTGGATCGACTTAGCGCAGAAGGAGGAGATGCCCCAGACCCACGTGAGACCGGCGAGGTTGCGGGCGAGCTCCTCCATCAGGAGCGACTGCATCATCGCGCCGCCGCCCTGACCGCCGAGCGACTCGTCGATCCCGACGCCGAGGAAGCCGGCGTCGGCCAGGTCCTTGAAGTACTCGTGGGGGAAGTTCGAGCCGTCGTGGTCCTCCTGGCGCTCGAGCTCGTTGCACTTCGCCTTCGGGTACTTGTCGTTGACCCAGTCGCGGACGGAGCGCCGGAAGTCGTCCTCCTCGTCGGTGAACCTGAAATCCACGGGTCAGTCCTCTCCTCGTCGAAAATTCGCGCTGCGAAATCTACCAAACGTTTGGTTGTGCGGTAGGATTCCCGCATGAGCACGAGTCCCTATGCGCATCTTGTCGGACGCAAGCTCCCGGGCGGGACGTACACGCTGCCGGAGTACCTCACCTGGCTGTGGCAAGACACGTGCCTCCTGCCGCAGGACACCGAGGTCGCGCACCCCTCCCTCGGCTACTTCATCGGGATGCAGGGCGTCGGCCTGAGCATTCAGGAGATGTTCGACATGATGGGGGCGACGGCCGACTCGGGCGTGATGTTCGGCGAGACCGAGCTCGAGTTCTTCGGGACGATCCGCCCGGGCGCGACGTTCGAGGTCGAAGCGGAGGTCGTCGGCGTCGAGCGCAAGGAGGGCAAGCGCGCCGGGGTCTTCGACAAGTTCTGGTTCACCATGCGCTGCCGCGACCAGGAGACCGGGGAGCCGGTCGTGACGTGTACGAACACCTGGATCTTCCCCCGGAAGGAGGCATGAGGATGCCCACGCTGGAGGTGGGGCAGCAGCTGGAGCCCCTCGTGGTCGAGTCGATCGACGTAGAGAAGATGAAGACCATGGCGGCGATCCTCCAGGATCCGAACCCGATCCACTACGACGCCGACCTCGTGCGCGAGCTCGGGATGGGCGACGCACCCGTCAACCAGGGTCCGATCAACCTCGCGCTCCTGATGGAGGCCGTCTGTCGCTTCGGGGGCGGCCCGGACTCGCTGAAGCGGATCCGCGTGCGCTTCCTGGGCAACGTCTTCGGCGGCGAGCGCTACGAGTGCACGGGCAAGGTCGTCGCCATCGACGGCGACATCGCCGAGCTCGAGGTCGGCGCCACGGCGAACGGCCGGCCCGTGCTGGCCGGGACGGCCTCGGTGAAGCTGGGTTGATGGCCGACGTCGTCGTCGTCGGGTCGGGAGCGGCCGGGCTCGCGGCGGCGGTCGCCGCGGCGGCACGCGGCGCGCGGGTGACGGTCCTCGAGACCGCCGAGCGGCTCGGTGGCACCACCTGCCTCTCGGGCGGGCTCGCGTGGACGCCGGGCAACCCCGACGACCCGGGCACTCCCGAAGACGCCAGGCGCTATCTCGCGGACCTGGGCCTCGGCGACCACGACGCGGCGCTGTGCGAGGCGTTCGTGGGCGCCGCCGCCGGTGTCACGGAGGAGCTCGCGCGGGTCACGCCGCTGCGCTGGCACAGCGTCCCCTACCCCGACTACCACGCCGAGTTCCCGGGCGGCCAGGAGGGCGGCCGGGCGCTCGAGCCGGATCCGGTGCGGCTGCCGGATGAGGTCGTCGACCGCGTCCGCGACGCGCCGAACGTCACGGCGCCGATCACCTACCGCGAGCTCGCCACCGGCGAGTGGGACCGCGAGGAGGTGGCGCGCCGCCGTGCCGACGGGACGCTGACGCTCGGCCGGGCGCTCATCGCCTCGCTGCTCGCGGGCGCCCTCGATCAGGGCGTGTCCGTCCGCACCGGCGAGCGCGTCCGCGGCCTGCTCCGCGAGAACGGACACGTGCGCGGCGTGCGCACCGACTCGGGCGAGGTGCCGGGTCGCGTGGTGCTCGCGAGCGGCGGCTTCGAGCGCGACCCCGAGCTCGTGCGCTCCTTCCTCCGCGGTCCGATGACGGCGCCGGCCGGCGTGCCGACGAACGTCGGCGACGGCCTGCGGATGGCGATGTCCGTGGGCTGCGCGCTCGGCAACCTGTCCGAAGCGTGGTGGAGCCCGGCGATCCACATCCCGGAGGAGACGATCGACGGGGCGCCGATGTACCGCGTGGTCCTCACGGAGCGCGCCCGGCCCGGGAGCCTGATCGTCGACGGACACGGCCGCCGCTTCGGCGACGAGGGCCAGAACTACAACGACGTCGGCCGCTCGCTGCACGACTTCGACGCCGCCGCGTTCTCGTTCCCGCGCGTGCCCGCGTGGATGATCTTCGACGGCGCCTACCGCGCCCGCTACAACCTCGGGCCGGTGCGCCGCGGCACGCCCGATCCGGCGTGGCTGCGGCGCGCCGAGGGCCTGAGCGCGCTCGCCGAGGCCATCGGCGTACCGGCTCCGGAGCTCGTGGCGACGGTCGAGCGCTTCAACGGCCTCGTGGCGGCGGGCCGGGACACGGACTTCGGCCGCGGCGACCATCTCTACGACCGCTTCATGGGCGACCCCTCGGCGCCGAACCCGGTCCTCGGCGCCGTCGCCGAGCCGCCGTTCTACGCCCTGGAGATCCTTCCCGGCTGCCTGGGGACGAAGGGCGGTCCCCGGACCGACGACCGCGGCCGCGCGCTCCACGTCGAGACCGGTGAGCCGGTGAGTGGCCTCTACGCCGCCGGCAACGCGGCTGCCAGTCCGTTCGGGTTCGCGTATCCGGGTCCGGGGGCGACGCTCGGCCCGGCGCTCGTCTTCGGGCATCGCGCGGGCGAGGCGGCGGCGGAGGACTGATGGCCTCGCTCCTCTTCGAGCCCTTGGAGATCGCCGGCATCCGGCTGCCCAACCGGCTGGTGATGCCGCCGATGGGCACCGGCCTGCCGGACCACGAGGGCTTCGTCACCGACGAGACGATCGCCTACTACCGGCGCCGCGCGCAGGGCGGGATCGGCCTGATCTCGATCGAGGCGAGCCTTGTCTCCCCCGACGCCTACGGCGTCGGGCCCGAGCTCCGCCTCCACGAGGAGAAGTACGTGCGCGGCCTGCGGCGGCTCGCCGAGGCGGTGCAGGAGGAGGGCGTTCCCGTCGGCGTCCAGCTCTGGCACCCCGGCCGCCAGACGCTGCTGGGCACGCCGATCGCGCCCTCGGCGGTCCCGCTCTCGCCCCGCACGCCGGTCCCCCACGCCCTGTCGATCGACGAGATCCACGAGCTGCTCGGCTACTACGCGCGCTCAGCCCTGCACTGCCGCGAGGCCGGCTACGACTTCGTCGAGGTCCACGGGGCGCACTGCTACCTGCCGTGCGAGTTCCTCTCGCCGCTCTCCAACCGCCGCCAGGACGAGTACGGCGGCAGCCTCGAGAACCGCGCGCGGTTCATGCTCGAGATCGTCGGCGCGATCCGGGAGGCGTGCGGCGAGGACTTCCCGATCTTCTTCCGCATCTCGGGGGAGGAGGGCGCCGAGGGCGGCTTCGGCGTCGAGGAGACCACACAGGTCGCGCGGTGGCTCGAGGAGGCGGGCGTCGTGTGCCTGAGCGTGTCGGGCGGCAACTGGTACGCGCTTCATCTGACGATCCCGCCGATGTCGGTCGAGCGCGGCGTGCTCGTGCCCGCGGCGGCGCGGATCAAGCAGGCGATCTCCATCCCCGTGATCGCCGCCGGCCGCCTCGACGACGTCGAGCTCGCCGAGCAGATCCTCGCCGACGGCCAGGCGGACCTGATTGCGGTCGGCCGTGCGCTGATCGCCGACGCCGACTGGGCTCTCAAGGTCCGCGAGGGGCGACGCGGGGAGATCCGCCCGTGCATCGCGTGCAACGCGTGCGTCGACCTCGTGGCCCGCGCCGAGGAGGCACGGTGCGCGGTCAACCCCGAGGTCGGGCGCGACGGCACCTGGGCGGTCGAGCCCGCGCCTGCGCCCCGGCGCGTGATGGTCGTGGGCAGCGGCCCGAGCGGGATGGAGGCAGCGCGGATCGCCCGGCTCCGTGGCCACGACGTCTCGCTGTGGGAGCGCGACCCGGTCCTCGGCGGCAAGCTCGACGTCGCCTCCCGCGCGCCGAGCAAGGGCATGGTCCTGCGCTTCAACGAGTATCAGTCACGGACGCTGGGCGAGCTCGGCGTCGACATACACCTCGGCGTCGAGGTGACGCCCGCGACCGTGGAGTCCGAGGCGCCGGACGCGGTGATCGTCGCCACGGGCGCTGCGCCCCTCGTCCCTCCCATCCCCGGCCTCGAGCATCCGGACGTCGTGGACGCCCAGGAGATCCTCCTCGAACGCCTGCACATCGCCGCGGGCGAGCGCGTCGCGATCATCGGCGGCAGCGCCACCGGCTGCGAGACCGCGGAGTTCCTCGTCGGCACGGCGAGCGAGATCGCGATCCTCGAGATGCTCCCAACTGTCGGCCGCGGCATCGAGCTCATCACCCGCCAGCGGCTGATCAAGGAGCTGAAGGCGAGCGGTGTGCGAATCCTCACCGACGCGAAGGTCACTGCGGTGGAGCCCGGCCGGCTCGTCTACGAGCGCCCGGACGGGACGACCGAGACCCTGGCGGTCGACCGCGTCGCGCTGGCGATCGGCTGGCGCCCGCGCGGCCACCACCTCGCCGGGGCGCTGAACGGGCGCCAGGTCCAGGTGATCGGCGACGCCCTCACCCCCGCGGACTTCGTCGCGGCGATCAACGTCGGCGCGAACGCGGGCCTGTCGGTCTGAGCAGCGCGCGGAGGTCGGCGAGGAGCGCCGTCGGGTCGTCCACTCGCCTCTAGGTGATGCGGATGACGCGGTGGCCGGCGATCTGCAGGGCGGCGTCGCGACGGCGGTCCGCCTCGAACTTCGCGCGGGTGCCGTGGAACTGGGTAGCCGTCGAGCTCGACGACGAGCCGCTGCTGCCGCCAGACCACGTCGACCTCGAACCCGACGATCCGCTGGTTCGTCTCGGGCGGCGGCAGGTCGCTGCCACGGATCAGGGCGAGGAACGCCTCCTCGAGCGCTGAGCGC
Source organism: Solirubrobacterales bacterium (assembly GCA_025964075.1). Classification (GTDB taxonomy): domain Bacteria; phylum Actinomycetota; class Thermoleophilia; order Solirubrobacterales; family Solirubrobacteraceae; genus JAOPZQ01. The sequence goes on from JAOPZQ010000178.1 coordinate 13,138, forward strand.
GTGCGGGCGGGGTCGACCGCCAGGAGCCCCATGAGGGCTTTGGCGCCGCGCCGCGCGGGCGTGGTGACGGGGATGCCCTCGCGACGGGTCCTCTGCGCCCCGGCCAGGAGCGAGTCGACCGCCGAGGGGCCGACGCGGCCGTAGCCGCGCCCGCCGCCGCGGCGCTCAGGCCGAAGCGGAAGCCGACCCCAGCGGCTCCACGCGCACCGGGATCCCGTTGAGGAACGCCATGCCGGCGAGGGGCTCGAGGTCGTCGGGGTCGCTGCTCGCCAGGAGGTTGACGTTCACACCCGCGTGCCGGTTCGCCAGCTGCCAGCCGCCGCGGTGACCCCAGCCGTGGGGCAGCGCGACCGTGCCCGGCATCATCTCGTCGGTCACCTTCACGGCGACCTCGACCGAGCCGGACTTCGAGGTCACGCGGACGACCGCGCCGTCCTCGACACCATTCGCCGCGGCGTCCGAAGGGTGCATGCGCAGGGCATGCGTGCGGCGGCCGCGCATCAGGAGCGGCGCGTTGTGCATCCACGAGTTGTGGGAGCGCAGCTCGCGCATCCCGATCAGGCGGAGCGGCTTGTCGCCGCCCTCGTCGAGCGGCCGCGCCCGCAGGCGCGCGAGCTCGCCGCGGATCTCGGGCGGGTCGAGCCGCACCCGCTTCCCGCGATGGCGGACCTTCTCGCGCAGGACCCCGGTCGCCGGGTGCTCCCCGAGCACGAGCCCGTGGGGATGCCGGCGGACCTTCGCGAGGCTGAGGCGCCCGCGCCGCAGACCGAAGAAGTCGCCCTCGGGACCGGTGCGCAGCAGCAGGTCGAGCAGCCGCTCGGGCCCGGGCTTGATCCCGAACCGCCAGACCCGGCGCAGCGCCGGAATCGCCGACGGCGCGAGCCCGAGCGCGTCCGCGAAGGACTCGATGACCTCCCACTCCTCCCGCGACTCCCCGGCCGGCGGGACGACCGCCTCGGAGTGCTGGATGAACGGCGTCGTGTAGAAGCCGAGGAACGCGAGCGGGACGTCGGCGCGCTCGAGCCACGTCGCCGCCGGGAGGATGTAGTCGGCGTGGCGGTTCGTCTCGTTGACGTAGAAGTCGAGCGAGACGAGGAGGTCGAGCTCCGCGAACGCCGCCTCCAGCGCCTCGCCGTCGGGGACCGACAGGACGGGATTGCCCGCTGAGACGAAGAGCGCGCGGATCTGGCGCTCGCCCGGCGTCGTGATCTCCCGCGGGAGCAGCGCGGCCGGCAGGTTCCCGAGGACGTCGGGGAAGTTCCCGAACCGCGAGCGGACGGAGCCGTAGGTGGCGAGGCCGAGCCGCGCCCCGATGTCGTCGAGCGCCACGGGCGGCCGGCCGAACACGGCGCCGCCCGGGGCGTCGAGGTTGCCCGTGACCACGTTCACCGCGTCGATCAGAAAGGCGACGAGCGTGGCGAAGCGGCCGAGGCACGAGCCCGTGCGCCCGTAGACCGCGGCGCCGTCGGCCGCCGCGAGGTCACGCGCGAGGCGCCGCACGTCCTTCGCGGGGACGCCGGTGCGCGCCTCGGTCGCCTCCGGCGGGTGCTGCGCCGCGGCCGCGCGGAGGACCTCGACGCCGGTCGCCTGGCGAGCGACGGTGCGTCCGTCCTCGAGGCCCTCGTCGAAGATCACGTGGAGCAGCGAGAGCAGCAGGAACGCGTCGGCGTCGGGGCGGATCGGCACGTGCTCGAAGGCGCGGGCGGTCTCCGTGCGCCGCGGGTCGACGACGACCACCCGCCCGCCCCGGTCGACGATCCCCCGCAGCTGGTCGCGCACGCGCGGCGCGGTCAGCACGCTGCCGTGCGAGACCAGCGGGTTGGCCCCGAGCATCAGGAGCAGCGAGGTCCGGTTGAGATCGGGGATGGGCACCACGAGCGGGTTGCCGTAGAGGAGCGCGCTCGCCGCGAAGCGGTTGTTCACGTCCTGCGTGCCGGCGCTGTAGTAGTGCGGCGTGCCGAGCGCCTTCAGGAAGCCGGTGACCCACAGCGTGTGCGAGTAGGAGAACGCCGCCGGGTTGCCGAGGTACCAACCGATCCCGGCCGGTCCGCGCGCGTCGCGCACGGCGCGGAGTCGCCGGCCGATGTCCCCCAGCGCCTCGTCCCAGCTGACGCGGTCGAAGCCCGTGCCGTCCGCGCGCCGGCGCATGGGATGGAGCACCCGGTCGGGGTCGTTCTGCACGTCGACCATCGCGATTCCCTTCGGGCACGCGTAGCCGGCGGAGAGCGGGTGCTCGGGGTCCGGGCGCAGCTTGACGACCCGCCCGTCCTCGACCGTGGCGACCATCCCGCAGTGCGCCTCGCAGATGCGGCAGAAGGTGACCTGCTCCCGCACGGCCATGGCGACGGAGCGTAAGGGGTCAGGTCCTTCCATGCCACTCCGAAAGCGGCCTACGGCAAAGAAAGACCTGACCCCCAGCTCACGGGCCGCTGGCGCCCAGCAGCCACTCCGGCACCGGCGGCCGCTCGACCCCGGGCGGCAGCCGGCCCTCTTCCGCCAGCTTGTCGAGGTGCGCGGCGAGCGTGACCGCGGCGGCGGGGCGGAGCGCGATCGGCGCGTCGGCCCACACGTCGGCGAGGAGCTCGTCGACGCTCCGCAGGCCCCGGTCCAGCGCCGCGACCAGTCGCCGCTCGCGCTCGAGCCGATGATCCACGTACTCGTCGAGCTTGGCCGCCGGGTCGTGGACGACCGGACCGTGGCCGGGGCAGATCAGCGCGAGGTCCAACCCGCGCAGCCGTCGGAGCCCGGCGAGGTACCCCGCCAGCGCGCCCCGCCCCGGGGCCACGAACACCGAGCCCTGGCCGAGCACGGCGTCGCCCGTGAAGCACACCGGCCCGGTGACGAAGACGAGATGATCGGCCGCGTGGCCGGGAACCGGGATCGCCTCGAGGGGTCCGAAGCGATCGCCGTCGGCGAGCACGACGTCGACCGCGAGCACGTGGGCCGACGTGACGCCTGAGGCGAGGCAATGGGGTCCGCCCGCATTCGTCGCGACGTTGCCGCCGATCG
>JAOPZQ010000190.1 GCA_025964075.1 Solirubrobacterales bacterium
GAGTGCTCGCGCTCGCGTGGCTCCCGCAGGCCCATGTGACGTGGACGATCCTGCCGGCGGCCCTGGCCGGGGTCGGCATGGGGATGGCGCTCCCGGCGCTCGCCGGCGAGCTCGTGCCCGAGCGCACGCCCCGCGACGCCGCGCGCCTGCTGGCGATCCGCCACGCGGGGATCGCCATCCTCATCGGCGCGCTCGCACCGGTCCTCGCGCACCAGCTCTCGAGCGCGACCGAGACGGCGAAGCAGCGCGGCGTCGCCCTCGTCCTCGACGCGCAGCTGCCGCCGCTCAGCAAGATCCGGCTCGCGCCCACGCTGCTCGGCTCCGTGGGCGCCGACCGTCCGCGCGCGGCGCTCCGCTCCGCTCTCGCGGCGCATCGCGCGGACTTCTCCGGGAACGACCTCGCGGTCTACGACGGGCTCGCCAAGCGCGCCGACGACACGCTCGTCGCGGGCGTCGCCGACGCGTTCCACGACGCGTTCGTGATCGCGGGCGCGCTCGCCCTGCTGGCGGCGCTCGTCCTCGTCACCCGGCGGACGGCGCGTGCCACGGCGTTCGGCGCCGCGGTCCTGCTCGCGGTCGGCGTGCCGGTCGGCTACTTCGCCGCCCACGACCAGCTGGCGCCGGCTCCCGTCGCCCTGCGGAATCCGTGCAAGCCGCGGCCGCTCCCCGGCTCGGGCGGGATCACCGGCATCCTCCAGGACTCCGCGCTCCAGCTCCTCGACACCACCGCCTGCCGGCTCCACGGCACCCGCGAAGAGCTCGTCCTCGCGCTCGCCGACCCGGCCGAAGCCAAGCGCTTCAAGCGCCGCCACGGGGTCGACCCGACCAGCGTGACCGGGCTGATCGGCGGCCTCATCGGCGGCGGCTGAGCGCCGACCCCGGCCCGAAGCTACGATCGTCACATGCCTCGGCTCGTCGCTCTCGGCTACGGCAAGTTCGTCCGCGCCGATCGCATCTTCGCGCTGATCCCGCTCGAGGGACGCGCCCGCGGCGACGGGCGCCGGACGCTCGTCCACGTCGAGGGGCTGCCGGAACCGATCATCGCCTCGCGCTCCGAGCGGGCGATCTACGCCGACGTCGAGGTCGCGACCGGGGACGGTCCGGCCCGGCGGCCGTTCGTCCCGGCCGACCAGGACGCCCTGTTCGAGTAATAGGGCGACCGGCGGGCACGATGTCGGCGTGACCACGGTCGCGACCGTCGGGGTCTACGGCTTCGGCCTCGAGTCGTTCCTCGAGGCGCTGCACGCCGCCGACGTCCGCCTCGTCCTCGACGTCCGCCAGCGCCGCGGCGTGCGGGGCCCCGACCACGCCTGGGCGAACGCCGTCCGCCTCCAGGCCGCGCTCGCCGCCGCCGGCATCGGCTACCGCCACCACCGGGAGCTCGCCCCGACCACCGAGCTGCGCCACCTCCAGTACGCCGAGGACGCGCGCGTGGGGGTCGGGAAACGCTCGCGCATCGAGCTCGCGCCCGCCTACGCCGGGCGCTACACGCGGGAGGTCCTCGACCATGTCGATCTGCGGACGGTCGTGGACGAGCTGCCCGCCGAGGGCGCCGGCGCGCTCATGTGCGTCGAGCGCGACCCGGAGGCCTGCCACCGGTCGCTGATCGCCGCGCGGCTGGCCGCGGAGCACGGCGTGTCCGTCGTCCACCTGCGGCCCTGAGGGGCCGCGCTCAGGTCCCCGGCAGCTTCGCTCCGGGCTCCGCCGCCGGCGCGAACAGGTCGCCGTGCTCCTCGACGCGCGCGAGGACGGTCTCCGCCTCGAAGGTCAGGAGCGCCGGGTCCTGGCCGCCGAGCGCGGCCTCGACCTCCTCCCAGCGCACGGGCGTCGACACCGTCGGCCGCGGCCGCGCCCGCAGCGAGTAGACCGCCACCGTCGTCTTCCCGCGGTGGTTCTGGCTCCAGTCGATGAACACCTTGCCGGTCCGCTTGGCCTTCGTCATCCGCGAGACCACGCGCGTCGGGTGCTCGCGCTCGAGCGCCTCGGCCAGCGCCAGCGAGTACGCGCGCGTCGCCTCGTAGGTGGCGCCCGGCGCCAGCGGCACGTAGAGCTGCAGGCCCTTGGAGCCGGAGGTCTTGATGACGCTCGGGAGGCCGTCGGCGTCGAGGCGCTCGCGGACCCACAGCGCGATCTGCGCGCAGTCGATGACGTCGGCGGGCGCGCCCGGGTCGAGGTCGAAGACCATCAGCGTCGGCTCTTCCATCTTCGCCGCCTTCGAGAGCGACACGTGGAGCTCGATCGCCGCGAGGTTGGCGAGCCAGACGAGCGTCGGGAGGTCCTCCGCGAGGCAGTATGGGATGTCGCCGCCGCGCGTGTCCGAGGGCAGCGGCGCCACCTTGACCCAGTCGGGCCGATGGGTCGGGCAGCTCTTCTCGAAGAACGACTTCCCCTCGACCCCGTCGGGGTAGCGGCGGAGCGTGAGCGGCCGGCCCTCGAGGTGGGGAATCTGGAAACGGGAGATCCGGATCGCGTAGTCGATCGCCTGCGCCTTCGTGAACCCGGCCGCGGGGTACAGGACCTTGTCGAGGTTCGTGAGTCGCAGGCGCCGGCCTTCGATCTCGATCTCGCCCGCGGCCGCGCCGCCACCCTTTGGGGCGGCCGGGGCCGGAGCCGGCTCCTCGGGCGGCGGCCCCGGCGGATCGAGCGGCTCCGTCCCCTCGCGCACGACCTGGTCGGGCGGCTTGTCGGGCCGCAGGCCCTTGAACGACGGCGCCCGGAGCATCCCCGAGGAGGTCCACTCGCGGAACTCGACCTCGGCGACGAGGCGCGGCTCGACGAAGACCGCGCCCTTCGGCGGGTTGCCGACCTCGAACGGGCTCGTGTCGCGCTCGAGCGGCGCGAGCAGCTCGCGCAGGCGCTTCAGATCCGACTCGTCGAAGCCGGTCCCCACGCGGCCGGCGTAGCGCAGCCGGCCGTCCTCGTAGTAGCCGACGAGCAGGGCGCCCACGCGGCCCCGACGGCGTCCCTCGCCGGGCATCCAGCCGCCGATCACGAACTCCTGGCGCGTGACGTGCTTGATCTTGATCCACGCCCCGCTCCGGCGCCCCGGCTCGTAGAAGGAGTCGAGGCGCTTGGCGACGATGCCCTCGAGGCCCTGCTGCTTCGTCGCCTCGAAGAAGGCGCGGCCCTCGCCGACGTGGACGCCGGGCGTGCGCCAGGACTCGCCCGCGAGCCGCAGGCTCTCGAGCACCTCGCGGCGCTCGGTCCACGGCCGGGCCATCTGGGAGTGCCCGTCGAGGTGGAGGACGTCGAACAGCATCAGCGTGACCGGGCACTCGCGCATCTTGCGGCGGATCGCCGCCTCGCCCGTGAGGTGGATGCGGCCCTGGAGGCGCTCGAAGCTCGGCTTCCCCTCGGCGTCGAGGGCGGCGATCTCGCCGTCGAGGAGCGCCGGCCGCGCCCCGAGCTCGGGCCCGAGCGCACGGAGCTCCGGGTACTGCATGGTGATGTCCCGTCCCGTCCGGCTCTTCATCAGGACGCGGCCCGACTCGACCCAGACGAGCGCGCGCACGCCGTCCCACTTGACCTCGAAGGCGTAGTCCCGCTCGTCGCGCGGCAGGCCGCCGAGGCGCGCCATCATCGGCCGCAGATCGTCGGGGAGCGGCTCGCGCCCCGGGTCGACCGGCGGGTCCATCCGGTGGATCATCCAGTCGTCCCCGCGCGTGCGGAACAGGACGTAGCGGCCTTGCAGGCGCTCGCCGTGGAAGGTGACGATCACCTCGTCCTCGCGGAACTTCTCGGCCTCGTAGGTCCCCCGGTCCCAGATCAGGATCTTGCCGGCGCCGTACTCGCCGCGCGGGATCTCCCCCTCGAAGTCGAGGTAGCCGAGTGGATGGTCCTCGGTGTGCACGGCGAGGTGATTCGTCGCCGGGTCGTCGGGAATGCCCTTGGGGACCGCCCACGAGACGAGCACGCCGTCGCGCTCCAGCCGCAGATCCCAGTGGAGGCGGCGCGCGTGGTGCTCGTGGACCACGAAGCGCGGGGCGTCGCTCGTCGTGGCCTCCGAGCCGGCAGGCTCGGGCGTGCGGCCGAAGTGCCGTTTCTCCCGGTAGGCGGTGAGGGGATCCGGTGACATATCACTCCCTATGTTGCCCTCCCTTCTGGTATGAAGGCGCCGTGACGCACACCTCGGTGCTGGTTGTCGACGACGAGGCCGACGTCCGCAACCTCATCCGGATACTGCTCGAACGGGCGGGACACGATGTGAGCGAAGCCGCCAGCGGGCGCGAGGCGCTCCGCCGGCTCCACGCCGTCCGGCCCGACTTGGTCGTCCTCGACGTGACGATGCCCGAGATGGACGGCTGGCAGACCCTCGAGCGCATCCGCGACCTCTCCGACGTGCCCGTCCTCATGCTCACCGCGCGCGCCGGCGAGCTCGACAAGGTCCGCGGGCTCAAGGCGGGCGCCGACGACTACGTCGTCAAGCCCTTCGGCCGCCAGGAGCTCCTGGCGCGGGTCGAGGCGCTCCTGCGGCGCGCGGGCGGGGCGCCCGAGGTGCGTGAGACCTACGCGGACGCGAGCGTGACGATCGACTTCGCCGCCCGGGAGGTCGTCGTCGGCGGCGTGACGATCGCCCTGACGCCGCTCGAGTTCCGCCTGCTCGCCGCGCTCGTCCGCCATCCGAACCAGGTGCTCTCCCGCGACCAGCTGCTGGAGCTCGTGTGGGGCGACGCGGGCACCGTCAACGCCGACCAGGTGAAGCTCTACGTTGGCTACCTCCGCCGCAAGCTCGGGTGGGAGACCGACAGCTCGCCCGTCGAGACGGTGCGGGGCTTCGGCTACCGCTACCGACCCCCCGCGCCGCCCGGGGGCGCCGCCGCCTGATCCGTCGCCGCGGCGAGCGCGGGGGTGAGCGGCAGGATCATCGTGAACGTGGCACCGGCGCCCGGCTCGCTGCGCACGCCGACCTCGCCCCCGTGGCCCTCGGCGATCGCGCGCACGATCGCGAGACCGAGGCCGATGCCCTCGATCGCGCCTGCCACGGCGTGCTCGGCGCGGAAGAAGCGCTCGAACAGCCGCTCCTGCTCGGCTGCGGGGACACCCGGACCCGTGTCGGCCACCTCGACGGCGACGCGATCGTCCTCGCTGCGCACGCGGACCTCGACGCGCCCGCCCTCGGGGGT
>JAOPZQ010000191.1 GCA_025964075.1 Solirubrobacterales bacterium
CGGCGCCCCGCGGCAGTCCGCGGGCGCGCAGGCGCGCGCCCTTCAAGACCGAGGCGGCGACGATGATCGGGAGCGCGGCGTGCCGGGAGAGCGCGTTCGCGTCCTCGCGCGTGAAGCCCCGGGCGCGTGCCGCGACCAGCGTCGCGCCGTTCCGGGAGACGCCGGGGACCAGGGCGCTCGCCTGGGCGAGGCCCAGCAGGAGCGCGTCGACGGCGCCCGCCTCCGCGCGCACGCGGGTCTGGGGACGGCGATCGACGGCGAGCATCGCCAGCGAGCCCGCGATCAGGCCTGCGGCGATCGACCCGGGGCGGCCGAGCCGGCGCTCGATCGGCCGCTCCAGCGCGAACGCGACGACGGCCGGCGGCAGGAACGAGCATGCGACGAGCCGCGCGCGCCGCAGGTCGAAGTCCCGAGCCGCCTCGCCGACCTCGTCCCGCAGCGCGATCAGCAGCGCCGCCGCGGTCCCCGCGTGCAGCGCGACCTCGAAGCTCTTGCGCAGCTCGCCCTCCAGCGCGGGGTAGCGCCAGCGCAGCAGCCACGGGACGAGCGTCACGTGCCCGGACGACGAGACCGGCAGCAACTCGGTGGGACCGTGGAGGAGGCCGAGCGCGACCGCTTCGCTCAGGCGGAGCTCGCTCTCAGCCGGAGGCATCCACGGCGGGCTCGCCCTCGCGCCGGCGGCGCACGCGCCGGACGACGAGGTAGACGATCCCGATCACGATCAGCGCGGCGATCGCGTAGTCCAGGTAGGCCAGGTTGTCCTTCCACTTGTGCCAGTTGTGGCCGACGCCGTCGCCGAGCGCGCCGAGCGCGAGGACCCAGGGCAGGCAGCCGGCGACGGTGAGGACCGTGAAGCGCAAGAACGGCATGCGCGCGACGCCGGCGGGCAGCGAGATGAACGTCCGGACCACCGGCAGCATGCGGGAGAAGAAGACCGCCTTGGCGCCGTAGCGCTCGAACCAGCGGTCGGCCCGCTGGAGCTGGGCGGGCGTGATGTGCAGCACGCGACCGTGCTTCTCCAGCAGCTCGATCCGCCCGAAATAGCCGACCGCGTAGGCGATCCACGAACCGACGAGGTTCCCCGCGGTGCCCACGAGCGTGATCGTGATGAGACTCCAATGGCCGCTCGAGACGTCGAAGCCGGCGAACAGCATCGTCGCTTCGGAGGGGATCGGGATGCACGCGCTCTCGAGTGTCATCAGGACGAACACGCCGGCCAGGCCGAGGTGGTCGATCGTCTTGGTGGCGAAGTCGACGAGCTGGGAGGAGACGGAGGCGAGTACGAACATGAGCGCAGAAGGGTACCGGCGCGCGGGTTAACGGCCGGCAAAGATCTAGAGTCCCGCCTTGCCGATGGCGATTCCGCTCTTCGACACCACCACGCCGCTGGAGCCGCTGCGCGCCCGGATCGAGCAGCGCGTGCTGGACGTGCTGCGGAAGGGCGCCTACATCCTCGGGCCGGAGGTCGCCGGCTTCGAGAAGGACTTCGCCGCCCACCTCGGCGCCGCGCACGCGGTTGGCGTCGCCAACGGCACCGACGCCCTGACGATCGCCCTGCGGGCGCTCGGCGTCGGCCCCGGCGACGAGGTCGTGGTGCCCTCGTTCACGTTCTACGCCTCCGCCGAGGCGGTGCCGCCCACCGGCGCCCGGCCCGTCTTCTGCGACATCGATCCCGGCACGTTCTGCGTCACTCCCGACACCGTGCGCGCGGCGCTCACGCCGCGCACGAAGGCCGTCGTCACCGTCGACCTGTTCGGGAACGTCGCGCCGAGCGCCGAGATCCGCGAGGCGACCGGGCTCCCCGTGGTCGAGGACGCCGCCCAGGCGGCCGGCGCCACCCGCCACGGGGCCGCGGCCGGGACGTTCGGGGACGTCGCGACGTTCTCGTTCTTCCCCTCGAAGAACCTCGCGTGCTTCGGCGACGGCGGCGCCGTCGTCACCGGAGACGACGCCCTCGCCGAGCGCGTCCGGATGCTGCGCTTCCACGGCTCGCGTGACAAGGTCACGTTCGAGGACGTCGGCTACAACTCGCGGCTCGACGAGATCCAGGCCGCGATCCTCCGCGAGCAGCTGCCCTCCCTCGCCGCCTGGGCCGCCGGCCGGCGCGCCGCCGGCGCGTACTACGCGGAGGCCGGCCTCGCCGAGGTCGCGGATCTGCCGATCCCGGTCGACGGCGCCGATCCGGCGTGGCACCTGTTCGTGATCCGCCACCGCCACGCGGATGCGCTCGCGGCCGTGCTCGCCGACCGCGGCATCCAGACGAAGGCCTATTACCGTGTGCCGACGCACCGCCAGCCGGCGATGGCCGCCTACGCGAACGGCGCCGTGCTCACGGGGACCGACGAGGCCGCGCGCACGCACCTGGCGATCCCGATGAGCCCGGTCCTCGGCCGCGAGCAGGCGGAGGCCGTCGTGGACGCGATCCGCGCGGCCGACGTGTAAGTGCGCGTCTGGGTCGACCTCACGAACTCGCCGCACGTCCTCGTCCTGCGCCCGATCGTCCGGGCGCTCCGCGCCGACGGGCACGAGGTCGAGCTCACCGCGCGAGACTTCGCCCAGACACTCGGCCTCCTCGAGCGCTTCGGGCTCGAGGCGACCGCGATCGGGCGCCACCGCGGCGGCCGCGTCACGGCGAAGGCGCTGGGGCTGTTCGAGCGCTCGCTGGCGCTCGCGCGCTGGGCGCGGCGCCGGCCCCGGTTCGACCTCGCGCTCGGTCACGGCTCGAACGACGTCACCGTGGCGGCGCGGCTGCTGCGGATCCCGTGCTCGACGACGTTCGACTACGAATGGGCGAAGGTCCAGCACAACGTCAACTGCCGGCTCGCCCAGGCCGTCGTCGTGCCCGACGCGATCCCGCCCGAACGCCTCGAGCGCTACGGCGCGAAGGGGAAGCTCCACCGCTACCCGGGCCTCAAGGAGGAGTACTACCTCGCTGACTTCGAACCGGATGCGGCGGTTCTCGACGAGTTGCGGCTCGACCGCGCGCAGCCGATCGCGGTCGTGCGCACGCCGCCGGCCGTCTCGCTGTACCACCGGTTCGAGAACCCCTTGTTCGCCGAGGTCCTGCGGCGCCTGCGCGGGACCCAGGCGGTGGTGCTGCCGCGCACGCCGGAGCAGCGCGCGGAGCTCGCCGCCGAGGGCGGGTTCGTGGTTCCCGAGCGGGCGATCGACGCGCAGTCCCTGGTCGCCTTGGCCGACCTCGTGATCTCCGCCGGCGGGACGATGAACCGCGAGGCCGTGGCGCTGGGAACACCGGTGTTCACGGTGTTCGAAGGGCGGCTGGGGGCGGTCGACGAGCGCCTGATCGCGGACGGGCGCCTCCGGCGCCTCGAGCGGGCCGAGGACGTCGTCCTCGCCAAACGGGAGCCCGCGGTGTTCGACCGCGTCCGGCGCGACCCGCGCGTGCTTGCAACGATGCTCACGGCACCGGTCGGCGACCGGGCCTAGAATTCACGCGCGATGCGCCGACGGCTTCGCTTCGCGGCCCGGCCCGTGCACCGCCATGCGCTCCTGCAGATCGCGGTGGACGCGTTCCTGGTCGCGCTCTCCTACTTCGTCGCGTTCCACCTCCGGTTCGACGGAGGCCTGCCGAGCCGCTACGACGACCTCTTCATCAAGACGGTCGGCCCGCTCGTGCTTGGCGGCGTCGTCGTGTTCGCGCTGTTCGGCGCCTACCAGCGCTGGTGGCGCTACACCGGCGCGCGCGACTACCAGGCGCTCGTGCTCGCCGGGGTCGTCATCACGCTGCTCCTCGTCAGCGCCATCGCGCTCGTGCATCCCGTTACGCGTCCGCCCCACGAGACCTGGCTCGCCGTGCCCACGGACGGGGCGTTCACGGCCCTGCGGTCGATCGTCAACCTCGGCGGTGTCCGCCTCGCCGTGCATCCGGTGAAGGGCCTGGCGGAGAACTGGGTCTCCGTCGGCCTCCCGACCGGCGTCGCCGCGGCGTTCCTGCTGCTCCTGCTCGTCTTCACGTCGGCGATCCGCTTCATCGCCGTGTGGCTGCGCCAGCCGTCGGTGCGCGGCTTCCGCAAGGACGCGCGCAACGTCCTCATCGTCGGCGCGGGCGAGGGTGGCCAGCTCGTCCTGCGCGAGATGATCCGCAACCCCGCGCTCGGCTACCGGCCCGTCGGCTTCGTCGACGACGATCCGCGCAAGCAGGGGATGCGGCTCGAGAAACGGCTGAAGGTCCTCGGCTCGACCGGCCCGGACTTCCCGCGCCTGCTCGACGACGTCGAGCCCGACGAGGTCATCATCGCGATCCCCTCGGCGCCCGGCACGCTGCGCGCCCGCGTGCTCATGGCCTGCCGCGAGCGGGGGATCCCCGTGCGCACGACGCCGACGGTGTTCGAGCTCCTGCGCAGCGGCGCCGGCGTCATCCGCCAGGTCCGCGACGTCCAGGTCGAGGACGTCCTCGGCCGCGAGCCGGTGCGGATGGAGCTCGAGCGCGTCGGGGCCTACCTGCGCGGCCAGGTCGTGCTCGTGACCGGCGCCGGCGGCTCGGTCGGCGGCGAGCTCTCGCGGCAGATCGCCCGGACCGGCGTGCGCCGGCTCGTGCTCGTCGACCACGCGGAGGACAACCTGTTCGAGATCACGCGCGAGCTCGAGGAGGAGCGCCACGTGCGAGTCGCCACGCCCGTCCTCGCCGATTGCAAGGAGGAGGAGCGGATGCGCGAGGTGCTCGCCGAGCACCGCCCGTCCGTGGTCTTCCACGCGGCCGCCTACAAGCACGTGGGGATGATGGAGTCGAACCCCGTCGAGGCGGTGCGCAACAACGCGCTCGCCACGCGGCTGATGGTGCGGATCGCCGGTGAGACGGGCGTGGGCGCGTTCGTCCTCGTCTCCACCGACAAGGCCGTGTCCCCCGCCACGGTCATGGGCGCCTCGAAGGCGCTCGCGGAGTGGGCGGTGGAGGCGGCGGCCAACCGGTGGCCGGAGACCCGGTTCGCCACCGTCCGGTTCGGCAACGTGCTCGGCTCCTCGGGGTCGGTCGTGCCGATCTTCCGCCGCCAGATCGCCCACGGCGGGCCCGTGACGGTCACCGATCCGCGGATGACCCGCTACTTCATGACGATCCCCGAGGCGGTGCAGCTGATCATCCGCGCGGGCTCGCTGACCGGCGGCAGCGGCGACGTGTTCGTGCTCGAGATGGGGGAGCCGGTGCGCATCCTCGAGCTGGCCGAGCAGATGATCCGGCTCTCGGGCCTCGAGCCCGAGCGCGACATCGCGATCGAGGTGGTCGGGGTGCGCGGCGGGGAGAAGCTCCACGAGGAGCTGTTCAACCCCTACGAGCACCCGCAGCCGACCCCGGCGGAGAAGATCCGGCGCGCCGAGCACGAGCCGCTGGACCCGGCTTGGGTAGAGTCCACGTTCGCCGAGATCAATCTGCTCGTGCTGGAGGGTGACGCGGCCGGCCTGGCCGCCAAGGTGGGGGAGCTGGCGGCGGTTCGTGCCGCATCCTCCGCCCGGGTCGCCCCGTAGACTCACCGACTTCTCAGATGCCGCTCCATCTAGCCTTCTCGGCCGGTCATTTCGTGGACCAGGTCAGCAAAATCGGTGGCTTCGCCGCCATCGTCGGCCTGGCGGTGCTCGCGCTGCTGTACTTCAGCCAGGCGCGCGAGGTGAAGCGCCTGCGCGAGTGGGCCGCGGAGGCGCCCGACCGGGCGCAGGAGCTCGAGCACCGCCTGATGGCGCAGGCCACGGCCGCCCGCCGGACGGTCGTCGCCCCGCGCCCCGCCGGGCAG
>JAOPZQ010000194.1 GCA_025964075.1 Solirubrobacterales bacterium
GCGGGCGCTTCACGCGCAAGCGGGTGATCCTCGGAGTGCTCGGAGCGATCGTCGGCTGGCTGCTCCTCTCGCTCGTCCTGTTCCTGATCTCGGCCCAGATCGAGCAGAGCAAGGTGAGCGCGTCCGCCAAGGCCGCGCTCAGCGGAGGCGGCTTCCCCCTGACCTCGGCGAACACCGTCCTCGTCCTCGGCTCCGACCAGCGGCCGAAGGGCAGCAAGGAACCGGGCGCGAGCACGACCGGCCCGAGCCGGTCGGACTCGATCATGCTGATGCGGATCGGCGGCGGCGCCTCGGCGCGGCTCTCGATTCCCCGCGACACGGTGGTGAACATCCCCGGACACGGGCCCAACAAGATCAACGCCGCCTACGCGTTCGGCGGCGCGGCGCTGACGATCCACACCGTCGAGCGCCTCCTCCCGGGGATCAAGATCAACCACCTGGTCGAGATCAACTTCACGAACTTCCCGAAGCTGATCGACGCGATGGGCGGCATCGACGTCAAGACCAACTGCGTGATCTCGAACATCAACGGCGGCTACAAGAACGGCGGCGTCACGCTGCGCCTCCATCACGGCACGAACCACCTGAACGGCAAGCAGGCGCTCGCGCTCGCCCGGACCCGCCACAACCAGTGCAATCCGCGCGAGAGCGACCTCACCCGCGCGCGGCGCCAGCAGAAGATCTTCAGCGCGATGAAGGACAAGCTCACCTCGCCGTCGATGTTCTTCCGCCTGCCCTGGGTGGCGTGGGACGCGCCCAAGGCGCTGCGCTCCGACATGGGCGGGTTCTCGATGCTCGGCCTGATCGGCGCCCTCGCCACGGGCGGCTCCTCGCCGACGCAGGTGCTCCAGCCCTCCGGCGTGACGACGCTGGCCGACGGCGAGTCCGCGCTCACGGTGTCGCCCGCGACCGCGAGCGCCGCGGCGCAGAAGTTCCTCCACGGCTGAGCCCGAAGGGCCGGCTACCTTCGGCCCCGGCTCGCGAGCCACACGCCGCCCAGGATCATCACGAGACCGACGACCGCCGCCGGTCCGATGTGCTCGCCGTGGAGTGCGGCGCCGTAGCCGAGGGCGAACGGCGGCGCCACGTAGGAGACGAGGTTGGCCCGGCCGGCGCCGAGCGACCCGATCAGCCAGTAGAAGATCACGAAGGCGAGCGCGGTGTGGGCCACGCCGAGCGCGACGAGCGCCGCCACGGCGCCGAGGCCCGGCGCGCTGTGGTGGGCGGTGGCCGCCGCCGGCACGACCGTGAGCAGCGCGGCCGCACCGGTGGCGAACGTGCTCGTCGCCACTGCCGGTACGCCGGGGTAGCCCCATTTGAGGACGTACGAGCCGAGGGCGTAGCACGCCGCGGCCGCGAGGATGGCCAGGGAGCCGAGCAGGACGCCGAAGCTGCTCACCGACTCGACCCCGAAGAGCAGCGCGACGCCGCCGAGGCCGAGCGCGAGGCCGACCCAATGGCGTGGCTCGAGCCGCTCGGAGGGATCGAGGAGCGGGGCGAGCGCCGCGACGAAGATCGACGCGGGCGCGATGAAGATCGCGGTCAGCCCCGACGGGACCGCCTTCTCGCCGAACGAGATCAGCAGGAACGGGATGGCGATGGCGATCGCGCCGAGCGCGAGCGCGTGGAGCGGCCGGCGGCGGACGTCGGACAGCGCCGCCTGGGCGGTGCCTCCCTGCAGCCGGCAGACGACGAGCAGCACGCCGGCGGCGAGGACCGCGCGGCCGAACACGACCTCGGCCGGGCTG
Source organism: Solirubrobacterales bacterium (assembly GCA_025964075.1). GTDB lineage: Bacteria > Actinomycetota > Thermoleophilia > Solirubrobacterales > Solirubrobacteraceae > JAOPZQ01. The sequence continues at coordinate 1,749 of JAOPZQ010000194.1, forward strand.
AACCCGCGGAGGGCGTACTTGATCAGCAGGTACGACGAGCCCCAAAGCGCTGCCAGCGAACCCAGCAGCGCCGCCTGGCGGGCGCTCACGCCGCGGCGGACTCTGTCTTCTTGCTGTCGCCGCCGGTGCTCTTCTTCTCGGCGGGCTTGCTGTCGGCGCTCGTGGTCTTCTCGGTCGACTTCCCATCCGACTTGGCCGCGCCGTCGCTTTCCTTCTGCTCGCGCTGGCGCTTGCGGGTGCCGTAGTCGGTGTTGTAGAAGCCGCTGCCCTTGAAGTGGACGGCGATCGGATGGAAGACGCGCTGGACCGGCGCCGAGCACTCCGAGCACGACGCGACGGCGTCGTCGCTCATGCGCTGCATCACCTCGAACTGGTGGCCCTGCTCGCAGCGGTACTCGTAGATCGGCACGGCATTAGTTTAGCTGGTGGCGACTGGCACTCTCAAGGAGAGAGTGCCAGCAAACGCTCGCGTACACTGCTCGCGGGTCGAAGTCGAGGAGGAGGCGCCATGAAGGGCAGGACCGGGGCTGCGCTCGCCGCCGCCGTCGTCGCCGTTGCGCTGACGGGCGCGCCGAGCGCTCAGGCAGCCGGGTTCCACAAGCGGACCCTGCATTTCGACGTCGTCGTCGGGCCGAACGACGACCAGCACTGCGACGTCGTCGGCGACCTCTACACACCGGACGGCGCGAGCGCCGCGCACCCGGTGCCGGCCGTCCTGACGACGAACGGCTTCGGGGGCTCGAAGGACGACGAGGCGAAGTTCGGCACGGCGTTCGCGTCGCAGGGCTATGCGGTCCTCAGCTACTCCGGCCTCGGCTTCGGGGGCAGCGGCTGCAAGGTCACGCTCGACGACCGAGACTACGACGGCAAGGCCGCGAGCCAGCTGATCACGTTCCTCGGCGGCGGCAAGGCCGCGAAGGACGGCACGAAGGTCGACTACGTGATCCGCGACGCGACCGCCCACGACGGCCAGCACCACGACTTCGACCCGCGTGCGGGCATGATCGGCGGCTCCTACGGCGGCGAGGTCCAGTTCGCGACCGCCGGGATCGACCCGCGGCTCGACACGATCGTCCCGTTCATCACGTGGAACGACCTCTCGTATTCGCTGATCCCGAACAACACGGCGTTCGACCACGGCGTCACGTCCACGACGCCGGGCGTCGTCAAGGCGATCTGGAGCCTGCTCTTCACCGTGGTGGGGATCGCGGACGGCATCAACGGGGCGGGCACGGATCCTTCGCGCATCCTGCCGTGCCCGAACTTCGCGACCGACGTCTGCCCGGCGCTGCTGTCCGTCGCGACCGGCGCCCCCAACGACGCCGAGGTCACGTTCCTGCGCCACGCGTCGGTGGTGTCGTTCATGTCCGCGATCAAGATTCCGACGATGCTGCTCCAGGGCGAAGCCGACACGCTCTTCAACCTCCAGGAGGCGGTCGCGACCTACCGCTCGCTCCGCGCCCAGGGGACGCCGGTGAAGATGATCTGGCAGTCGTGGGGGCACAGCCACAGCACGCCCGCGCCGGGCGAGCTGAACTACGACGTGACGAAGCCGACGTACGAGGGCACCGCCGTCGCCCAGTGGTTCGACCACTACCTGAAGGGCGTCGCCGCGGCTCCGTCGCTCGACTTCACGTTCTTCCGGGACTGGGTCACCTACCGCGGCGACGCGACGCCGGCCTACGGTCGCGCGCCCAGCTATCCCGTCGGGCGCGACCACGACCTCAACCTGTCGGGCGACGGGACGCTGGGCCCGGTGGCCTCCGACGCCTCGCGAACGTTCCTCACGACCGCCGCGGGCGTGCCGACGAGCTACACCGAGCTCTCGGCGTTCGATCCCGGGAGCTCGCCGGTCGACCTGCCCGGCACGAGCGTCGCCTATGACAGCGGTCCGCTCGCCTCGCCGCTCGACGTGATCGGCGTGCCGAGCCTCGACGTCCGGCTCGCGGCGCCGCTGCACAGCGTCACCGGCCAGGTCGGCGGCGCGGGTGAGCTGGCGCTCTTCCTCCGGCTCGAGGACGTCGCGCCGGACGGCTCCGTGACGCTCCCCCACAAGCTCGTCGCTCCCGTGCGCATCGCCGACCTCGAGCACCCCGTGCACGTCGAGCTGCCCGGCATCGTCCACCGGTTCGCCGCCGGCCACCGGGTGCGCCTCGTGATCTACGGCGGCGATCTCTCCTACCGGGGCAACGTCGTCCCCGGGCCCGTGACGGTGCTCTCGAGCGCCGCGCGCCCGTCCGTCCTGCATCTCCCGGCCGCGGGCGCGAGCGACTACGGCTCGGTCGTCGGCGCCTCGGCGCCGCGCTCGTGCGCGAGCCGCCGGGCGATCACGCTGCACCTGAAGCGCCGCTACCGCGGCCGGGTGCGCTCGGCCGTCGTCGAGGTGGCGGGGAGGCGCGTGGCCCGTCTGCGACAGGGGCGCTCCTCGGTCCGGATCAGCCTGCGCGGGCGGGTCAACGGTCGCTACACGGTGCGAATCGTGATGCGGCTGGCGTCGGGACGGCGCGTCGTCGACACCCGCCGCTACCGGACCTGTCCGGCGGCGGCGAAGCGGCGAGCGGGTTA
>JAOPZQ010000201.1 GCA_025964075.1 Solirubrobacterales bacterium
TGCTCGAAGGCCAGGTGGCGCTCTGGACCGGCAACCCCGGCGACGCGCTGGCGCTGCGGCCGGGCGACGTCGTGCTCGTGCGCCAGCAGACCGAGCAGCACCTCGGGCACACCCCCGGCGCTTCGTGCGTGCCGATCGAAGAGCTCGCCGCCCGCTCGCCTGACCGCCAGATCATGCTCGAACGCCCCGGCAGCCCAGCCAGTGCGGCGTTCTTCTGCGGCGCGTACCTGTTCGAAGGCGACCTGTCAGGAGGCCTGCTCTCGTCGCTGCCCCCGACGCTCCGTCTCCAGCCGGCCGCCGGCAGCTCGCTGCGCGCCACGACGGACCTGATCGCCCGCGAGCTATTGCAAGACGAGCCGGGCCAGCAGACGCTGCTCGACCGGCTGCTCGACGTCGCGCTCGTCCAGATCCTGCGCGAGCACTTCACCACCAACCAGCACACAGCGCCGGCATGGTTCCGGGCCTCCAGCGATCCCCACCTCGGCCCAGCGCTGCGCGCTGTCCACGCCAACCCCGGACACCCCTGGACGGTCGCGGAACTAGCAGCACACGCGTCGCTCTCGCGCGCAGCGTTCGCACGGCGCTTCACCCACGAACTCGGCCTCGCGCCGCTGACCTACCTGACGGACTGGCGGATGGCACTCGCGCGCGAACGGTTGCGAGACAGCAACGACGGGATCGCCGCGATCGCGCAATCGCTCGGCTACGCGTCCGAGTTCTCGTTCGCCGCCGCGTTCAAACGCCACGAAGGGATCGCACCCGGCCGCTGGCGCAACCACGCCCGCGCCACCGGCCCAAGACACCACAGCGCCACAAGCCGGGCGAGTTCCGAACTCGCGCGGGCACGCTCCAACCCTCGCTCTTCCGCTCGTCCGTGATGCACAGGTAGCCGCCTCCTCGGCGGCGGCTCTCGCCCCGGACGGACGGAGCAGCACGCTGGGCCACCCGCGAGAGTTGCGCGCTGCTGACAATCAGGTCGCCGGTCATACCTGGAGCATCCTACAAACTGGAGAGATCTCTATACTTCTCTCTACGATGGCCGCCACGCGAGACAAGGACCCCGCCGCCAGAGCGACCTCCGAGGACGGGCATGCACTGCGCGTGCGGCGAACGAGAGACCGCATCCTGGGCGCGGCGACCCAGGCGTTCGGACGCGACGGATACGGCGCCGCCACCATCGATGCCATCGCTGCGACGGCAGGCGTGGCGCCGGCGTCGGTGTACAACCACTTCGCCAGCAAGGCTGGGATCGCGCAGGCCCTCGCCGAGCGCTCGCTCGGCGTCCATGATGAGTACCTGGCGCCCGCGTGGGCGCTGGACGTCTCGCCACTCGAGCGCCTGATCGCGGCGGGCGGCGCGACGCTTGCCTTCGCGCGCGAGCAGCCGACGCTGTCTGCGTCGATCTCGCTTTCCTTCCTGGGCCCGCTCGGCCTGTTTCCCGCTGACACTCCCGCGGCTGAGGCAATCGCCGCTCGCCGGCGGCGACAGCTCGAGAGAATCGTCGCCAACCTTGAAGCAGCGGTCGCCTCGAAGGAGCTTCGCCCCCTAAACGCTAGTGCGACGTCGCGATTCCTGATGGCCTCGTTCGCCGGTGTTCTGACGATGGAGGCCCATCCCGCGGGGGCGACGGATCCAGCGGCGACCCTGGGGGCCGGGCTTCGCGCGATGATCCAGGGGTTGGGGGCCCCAGCGACGCTTACGGGCGACGGCCGTCTGCGTGCTCGATACGCGCGGGCGCTCGAGCGGCACGGCTTGGTCGCGACACATCCCGAAACGCGGCCTGTACGGCGCAGGGCCTCGGCAAGTGTTACCCGAGCCGCTCGGCCCACGCGCCGAAAGCGCGAGGCATCCTGATGACCTTTCGAGCGGCTTGGACAGCCGAGTAGGGACCATCGTCATGGGAAGCGCCAAGCGGGTTGCTGCGATCCCCGGCGAGGATGCCGCCGCCGAGGCGTTCGCGGCGACGATGTCCCTTCTCGACAGTCTGTCGCTAGACATCGACTGGACGTATCCGCCGGTCGGTGCGGGAGTGATTCAGACGCACGGCGAGCCCTTTCCGGCAGAGGCGATCGCCGCGATCGACGACTCGGACGCGGCGCTGTTCGGCGCGACCAGCGGGGCGAGCGCGCGTGCGCTCGTCTACGGCGCGGCAGCTGGGGACAGCCGTCGAGCGGGTGTATGCGCGTGGCGGTCCGCTGACCGCCGACCAGGGTGGCGCCGCGTCCACCGATGAGTTTCGCGACGCCGTCGCGGCGGCGCTCTGACATGAAGGATGCAGACATGGCCGCTCGTACGCTCGTGCAGAAGATCTGGGACGCGCACATCGTTGCCGAGTTCGGTGACGGCCTCGACCTCCTGCATATCGACCGTCACCTCATTCACGATCTCTCGGGGCCGGCATCGCTGGGGAAGCTTGCCGAACGCGGTCTCCCGGTGCGCAGCCCCGAGCTGACGTTCGCGATGCCCGATCACACCGTCTCGACCGCCGTCGGCCGGACGGACGCGGACACGCGTGCCGGGCGCATGCTCGTGCCCGCGCTGCGCGAGCGGACGCACGCGGAAGGCATCCGGCTGTTCGACCTCGACGACCCCGAGCAGGGAATCGTGCATGTCGTCGGTCCCGAGCTCGGGCTGACGCTCCCCGGGGTCACGGTGGTGTGCGGCGACAGCCACACCTGCACGCACGGCGGTCTCGGCGCGCTCGGGTGGGGCATCGGCAGCAGCGACCTCACGCACGTGCTCGCGACGCAAACCATCGTCCAGCGCCGACCGAAGCAGATGCGCGTCATCTGCTCGGGCAGGCTCGGCACGGGAGTCGAGCCGAAGGACCTCGTGCTGCATCTGATCGGCGAACACGGCGCTGATGGTGCAGCCGGCTTCGCCGTCGAGTACGCGGGGAGCGCCATAGATTCGATGCCGGTCGAGGGCCGCATGACGCTGTGCAACCTCGCGATCGAGTTTGGAGCGAAGATCGGGATCGTCGCGCCGGATGACGCGACGTTCGATTACGTCGCCGGCCGGCGATATGCGCCCGCCGGCGCACTCTGGGAGCTGGCGCTCGCCTCGTGGCGCGAGCTGGCAAGCGACGCGGATGCGGCCTTTGATCGCGAGATCGAGATCGACGCGGCTGCGGTCTCGCCGCAGATCACGTGGGGCACGAGCCCTGCGCACACGATGGCCCTCGACGGTGAGATCCCCGATCCCGAAAGTGCGCAAGTCCCCGCTGCTCGCCTTGCGCGCAGCAAGGCGCTTGGACACATGGGCCTGAATGCCGGCGATCGGCTGCTCGGAGTGCCCGTACAGCACGTGTTCATCGGCTCGTGCGCGAACAGCCGCATCTCGGACCTGCAGACCGCTGCACAGATCGTTCGCGGCCGGCGCGTGGCACAAGGAGTGCGCGCGTGGGTCGTGCCGGGCTCTCAGGCGGTGCGACGCGAGGCCGAAGAGCTCGGCCTCGACCGCGTCTTCACCGCGGCCGGATTTCAGTGGCGCGAGCCCGGGTGCTCGATGTGTCTCGGAGTCAACGAGGAGCTCGTCCCACCCGGAGAGCGCTGCGTGGCGACGAGCAACCGCAACTTCGTCGGCCGCCAGGGGCCAGGTGCGCGAACGCACCTCGCCGGCGTCGCCACCGCGGCCGCCGCCGCCATCGCGGGCCGCATCGCCGATCCCCGTCAGCTCGCCCGGGAGCCCGCAGATGGATAGCTTCACGAGCGTTCAGGGCGCGGCGATCCCGTTGCAGGTGCCGGACATAGACACCGACGTGATCACGCCGATCAAGCGCGTCATGGAAGGCGCCGAGGCGATCACGCAGTATGCGTTCGAGCCGCTGCGCTACACACCGGACGGAGCGCTGAACCCCGACTGCCCGCTCAACCAGGATGCCTATCGGGACGCGCCGATCCTGCTCGCGGGCGCGAACTTCGCGTGCGGCAGCTCGCGCGAGACCGCCGTATGGGCCATACGCGCCCTCGGGATCCGCTGCATCATCGCGCCGAGCTTCGGCGATATCTTCTTCGACAGCTGCTTCGAGAACGGCCTGCTCCCGATCGCGCTCGCGCAGGCCGACGTCGACGCGCTCGCGGCCCACGCCGGCGCCGGGGAGTTCCGCGTCGACCTCGAGCGCCGTCAAATCACGAGCCCGACCGGCGAGACGGTCCCATTCACCGTCAACCCAGTGCAGCGCGAGGCCCTGCTCAGCGGCCGCGACTCGATCGAACGCACCCTCGGACGCGAAGACGAAATCGCCGACTTCCAGCAACGCGACCGTGAGCTTCGCCCGTGGGTGTACGAGCTCGCGCACGTCTGACGCACAACGAAGGACACTGCCGCGATGCGTCGCGTCAGCGGGCGGAAGGTTCGTTGGTGCGCTCCACGGGGTCGCAACGAATCGCCGGCGCGTGCAAGAACGTCGACGCCGCACGGGGGAGTAGCCCGCCGCCGCGGATGCAGGTCTCCCGTCGCGATCGTGCGCGCACCTCATTCTCGTCAGGAGCAAGGCGGTGGTCCGGCCGGGACAGGACAGGAGCTGCCCGCGCGCGCGCTCCAGGCGTCACGGGAGCGTCAGCTCGTGCGGTAGCGCAGGCCGTCGAGCGCGACGCTCAGGATCCGCTCGATGGTGGCCGGATCCATGGCCGGGATCTTGGCGATCCCGCCGACCAGCGCCAGTACCTCATCGATCGAGAGGTCCGACCGCATGGCGCCCGTTTCCTGAGCGCGCCTGAGGAGCGGCTCGCCGGCGCCGTAGAACGCCACGCGGCAGCTCTTGAAGACCTCGGCGTCGCGATCGGCCACCGCGAAGAGCTCCTCGGCAAGTGCCTGCTTGGTGGCCACGTAGCCGACGAAGCGGCGAAGCCAGCCGACGAGCGCGTCCCACGGCGGCGCGTCGCGAAGGTCGTCGGCTGAGCGGCAGAGTGCCTCGACCTCCTCGACGTAGACGGCCTCGATCAGGTCCGCCCGCGTCGGGAAGTGCCGGTACAGCGTCCCGATGCCGACGCCGGCACGCCGGGCGATGTCCTCGAGCGACGCCGAGCGATCCCTCTCTGTGAACGCCTCGCGCGCAGCGGCGATGAGGCTGTCGTAGTTGCGGCGCGCGTCCGCGCGCTTGGGGCGGCGGGTGAGGGCGGGCTGTGCGGTCTGGGTCGCGGACATGACGGGGCCTTAACAAAGCGGAGGATACCTCCGTGTATAGTGCAGCTAAAGCGGAGGCTGCCTCCATATCGCATTCTGGAGACAGCCTCCATTTTAGCCACTTCCGCAGAGAAAGAAGCGAATGAGACAAGGTCCACTGGCGGGTCGCTATCCCGCCGCCGCGGCGATGGTGATGTTCGCCCTGATCCCATACCTGGCGCTGTCGGCGGCGATCGGACCGGTCACCCCGATCATCGGCGGCGACCTGCACATCAGCGCGCAGGCGATGAGCCTGGGCTCGGGCATGGCCAACGCCGCCTACGCGATCGGGACGGTGATGGCGGTCCAGTTCGCGCAGCTGCTGCACCAGCGGCGAATGATGATCCTCTACGTCTCGCTGCTCGTGGTCGGATCCGTCCTTGCGGCGGCGGCGCAGAACGCCGGGATGTTCATCGCCGGCCACGTGCTGCAGGGTCTCTGCACGAGCCTGCTGCTGATCGCGGCGGTGCCCCCGCTCGCGCTCGGTTTCGGCGTGGAGAAGTTCCGCTCGACCGCCGTGATCATGAGCATGTGCATCTTCGGCGCGGTCACGCTCGGTCCGGCGATCGGCGGCGTCCAGGCCGAGGCCCACGCCTGGCGCCCGCTGTTCTGGGTCGTCGCCGCCGTCTCGGCCGCGGCGCTCGTGCTGGCGCTGTTGACGTTCGAGGACACCCCACCCGCTGACCGGACCGCGCCGCGCAACCCACTGCCCATCGGGCTTGCGGCCGTGGGGTCGGTCGCCGCGTTCTATGGGGCGTCCGAGCTGCTCACCCACAAGTTCCTGGAGGCCCGCACGGTCGTGCCGCTGCTCGGCGGCCTGGCGCTGATCGTCGTGCTGATCGTCAACCAGTACCGCGCGGAGCATCCGCTCCTGAGGATCCGCGCCATGCTCTCGAGCACGATCCCGGTGGCGGGACTCGTCCTCGCCCTCTGCGCCGCCGCCGCCTCGGTCTCGGCCACCGTCCTGACCGCGAGCCTGCTGGCCGGACGCTACGGCCCGCTGCACGTGGGGCTCCTGTACCTGCCGGAGCTCGCGGGCGCGATCGGCACCGCCGTCCTGCTCGGCGTCGTCATCGACAAGCGGGCGCTGCAGTACCTGCCGCTGGCGGGAATGGTCTTCCTCGCCGCCGGCATCGCCGTGTTCCGCATCCAGCTGCCACCGACCCAGGCGCTCACGCTGATCGGCTCGGGGCTGACCGGTATCGGCCTCGGCGCCACGGTCGCGCCGGCGTTGTTCGCGGCCGGCTTCTCCCTGCCCGCCGCCACCCTGCAGCGCGTGTTCGCGATCGTCGAGCTGCTGCGCGCTGTGGCGGCATTCATGATCGCGCCGGTGTTCACGCACTTCGCGGTCACCGTCGGCGGCAACCCGAGGGCCGGCACGGGCATCGCGCTGTGGATCGGCCTCGGGCTCGCGATCGCCGGCGCCGTCGTGCCGGTCCTGCTCTACCTGCTCGGGGGAGCCCGCCCGGAGGCGGCGCAACTCGACCGGTTCATGGACGGCGAGGGACCGGCGTGGCACTCGCCGACGCTGCTGGCTCGCGCCCGCAAACGTGTGCGGCGCTTGCGCCTCGCCGACGCATCGGTGCGGTCATGACGGCCGTATCCGGATCTGGCCCCGTCGTGTTCGCCTACGACGGCTCCGAGCTGGCCAAGCACGCGGTCGACGAGGCGGGCCGGCTGCTGGAGGCGGGCGGCGAAGCGCTCGTCGTCACCGTGTGGCAGCCGTTCGACGTCGGCTTCCTGCCCGCCGAAGGGCGCGAATTCGACGCGGCGGAGATCGCCGACGTGCGGGCGGCGGCCGCGCAGACCGCGGCAGCGGGAGCCGCGCTCGCCGAGGCCGCAGGGTTCCGCGCCCAGAGCGCCGAGATCGAGAAGTCCCCGACCTGGAAGGGGATCGCCGAGCTCGCCGACGCGCAAGACGCACGCCTGATCGTGCTCGGCTCGCACGGCCGCAGCGGCCTTGCGGGAGTCCTCGTCGGAAGCGTCGCGAGCGCCGTGGCGGCACACTCCCGACGCTCGGTGCTCATCGTGCACCGCGAATCATGACGCCACCACGCCAAATGCGCAGGAGGCGCCGGAGCCTGGCGGCCGTCGAGTCGCGCTACGTGCGCGACCTCGGCCGTCGCGACCGCGGCAGCTCGCCGGCGGCTCGCCCCGCCGCCCCCTCCGGCTACTGCAGCGCCACCGAGCGCGTCGAGGCCGCCGCAGCGCCACGAGGGTCGGCCCTGTTCGCCGCCGAGCGCGTAAGGCTGCTCGACGCGCGGATCCTCGTCCCGCCGCTGCATCACGACTCCCCCGGGCCAGACGCGGGCAGGGCCCGAACCAGCGCTCTCTACGACGACGACGAGGGAGCCGACCGCGCGGGGTGACGCTCGGTGGTCGTCCACGGGCTCAAGAATGTAGGTGAACGCGCTGGCCGTCGGGGCCCGTGATCATGATGAGCTGCACGGGGCCGTCGATCGCGCCGAACCAGTGTGGGGTCCAGGTCGTGAACTCGGCGGCTTCGCCCGGCTTGATGATGTGCTCGGCTTCGTCGAGTAAGAGCCGCAGTCTCCCGTCGAGGACGTAGAGCCAGTCGTGCCCCTCGTGGACGGGCAGGGGGTCGGGAGGTGTGCATCGCTTAGCGCTGATCGTGACCTTGTACGCATGCAGGCCTCCGGCCGATCCCCGCTGGGTGAGCGGCCAGAGCGTCATGCCGTGGATACGCCGCGATCGCGCCCGAACCCGTGGGTCCTGTCGAGGCCGGGAGCCGAGAAGCTCGTCGGTGCTCACGCCCAATGCGGAAGCCAGCGCCGGGATGTGATCCAGGGCGAGGCGTCGCTTGCCGGACTCCAGCCGGCTCAGCGTGGAGATATCGATGTCCGCACGCTCGGCGACGTCGGCCAGCGTGAGTCCTCGTTCGCCTCGTAGCTCTCGGAGGCGCTGCCGGACACGACGGTCGATGGGTTCGATGCTGTTTGCCAATTTGGCAAGGAAGCTTGACAGATATCGCATGGGCTCGTCAAGATCGACAGCATGGAAACGGATTGGGATTGCGTCGGGGTGGGTGACGGAGCGGCCGGGCTGAGTGCCGCGCTGGTGCGCTGCCGGGCGTCGCCGAGCGCTCGGGCCAGTGGACCATTAACCGTGAGAGAGAACATGACCGACCCAGCGGCTGACCAGCGACGCACGCCCGATATGACGATGTTCACCCAGGAGTTCTGGGACGAGCGCTACCGCGGAGACAGAACATTGTGGAGCGGACGGCCCAATCCACAGCTCGTCGCGCGGGCCGCCACGCTCACACCCGCAAGCGCACTTGACGTCGGCTGTGGCGAGGGCGCCGACGTGATGTGGCTGGCCGAGCGCGGCTGGACGGTCACCGGCGCCGACGTTTCACCTGTGGCGCTGACCCGGGCTGCCGCCCGCGCCGCTGAGGCCGGCCCGGTGACCGCGGCCAGGATCCAATGGCGCCACGTCGACCTGTTCAGTGAGGACTTCGAGCCGTTCGACGTTTACCACCTGGTCAACTCCCAGTACCTTCATTTCCCTCCGCAGGAGCGCGATCGCGCGCTCCAGCGCCTCGCCGCCGCCGTCAGCCCGGGCGGCAGTCTGCTGTTGGTCTCCCATCACCCATCCGACCTCGAGATCCCCGGCCTGCGACCCAACGTCCCCGGGCTGTTCTCCACCGCCTCCGAGCTCGCAGCCCCGCTCGACCGAACGGAATGGGAGATCCTCACCGAAGCCGCACCGCAACGCACCGTGGACGGTCCCGGCGCACGGCCGGTGACCATCCGCGACTCGGTCCTGCACGCCCGCCGGCGGCAGTGAGACTCAGAGCCCGGCAATGAGCCGGGCAACCGGATCCCCGTGTGACAACCGAAGGAGGGCTGCCGCGTGAGCCGACGGCTTCCCTGGTCATCGCCAGGCGAGGGTGCGGCTAGACGCACGATTGGCGCGTCCTGTCAACGCTCCACAAGGAGGGCGCGATGGAGTCCGTCCTCTACGACGCAGCTTGCCATCGTCGCTCACCGGCCACGATGCCTGGCTTCCACCAAGGCCGGTCACCGAGGAACAAGGGTCTGCGCTACCAGCCGACCCGCCTAGCGGTCGTGTTTCCGTCAGGTGCTGGGAGCCCATGGCTGGGCATCGGGACGTGCGGCTGGCGCCGCTGGCCGCGCTTTTCGAGACTCGAGCCCGGAGCGTTCGAGATGCTCGTCGCGTAATAGAACAGGTCGCGGATCTTGAGTCAGTCCTCGTCGTGCAGCACAGGCGCGTACGAGATCCCGACGATCGCACCCTCCGGCGACTGCAGCCTTGCGACCGTCTGACCCCACGGCTCCCGGCGCGGTGCGTGCAGTAGCTCGTAGCCAACCTGCTCGAGCTCCCGCGCCGCCGGGCCCACCGCCGCGGCGTCCGCGACGTCGAACTCGATGCTGACCTGCGGCACCGGCCGCTCCACCGGCCACTGCGCCGTCCCGAAGCACGCCTCAGCGGCCTGGGACAGCGGCCAGATCCCGAAGGACTTGCAGCCCGCGATCTGCTCGCTGTGGTGATAGCCGCCGCCGTGGCCCTCGAGCGGCAGCCCAAGCGTCTCGACGTACAGCTTGCGGCTGGCGGGCGGATCGGGCGCGATCACCGCCACGGTCGAGAGGAACTCTATGTTCATGCCACCTCCTCGTTTGGCCCGTGCTGCTCCAGCAATCCAACCAGATTCCGCCGGACGCGCCGCTTCGCGGCCGCCGCACGATCGACCCTCTCGGTCTGCTCGCTCTGTTACCCGCCCCCAGCGGTCCCGATGACGGAGAGGGCGGACCACGGGATGCGCCCCGCAGGTGGCGAGGAAACGGGGACACCGTCGGACCCGGCTTGACTCCTGCAATCGTCCGAAGCGCAACCCGTCATCCACCTGGTGGAGCGACCTAAGGTCGGTGCCGGAGGTGCCCGGACAGACGTCAGTCTCAAGACCGCCGCCAGCGGGAAGCGGGTCGCGATCCGCAACAAGGAACGCGCCTGCTCCTCGCCGACCACGCCCGCCGCCTCGCGCCAGCCGACCTGTCCGGAGTGAGCCACACCCGACCGGTACGCTGCGGCGGTGGAGCAGGAACTGAAACGTGCAGCGGGCCAGGAGCAGGCGTACAGGCGCAAGTTCATGCTCATCTTCCGCGGCGGTGCGGTCTCACGGGACGACATGTCGCCTTCGGAGCTCCAGGCCCACGTCGCCAAGTGGTACACGTGGTCGGACGAACTGGCCCGGCGGGGGCGCCGTAATGCCGGCACGCCGCTCGACGACCCGGGTGCCACGGTCCGCGGTCACGACCGTGTGGTCACCGACGGCCCCTACGCTGAGTCGAAGGACCTTGTTACGGGCAGCATGCTCATCGAGGCTGCCTCGCTGGAGGACGCCATCGAGGTCGCCCGCACGTGCCCGACCTACGAGTTCGATGGCTCCGTCGAGGTGCGGCCGGTCCACGACCACCGGATCTGACGTCCCGTGGACGAGCCCGTCGCAACGTCGTCGACCGAGCTGGTCGAGGACTTGTTCCGCCGGGAGTACGCGCACCTGGTCAGCGCCCTGGCCCGGGTGGTGGGCCCGTCGAACATCCCGCTGGCCGAGGACGTCGTCCACGACGCCCTGCTGAGCGCCATGCACGCCTGGCGCTTCGGCCCGCCACGGGACCCGAAGGCGTGGATCATCCGGGCCGCCCATAACCGCGCCATCGACATCATCCGCCGCGAGCAGCGGCACAGGTCCCTCCTGCCGGAGCTGGCCACCACCGCGGCTCTGACCGACACGATCGAGGCCGCGC
>JAOPZQ010000203.1 GCA_025964075.1 Solirubrobacterales bacterium
GCTCGTCGCCGCCGCGTGGTCGGCGTTCCGCAGCTGGAAGCTCGGCTACCCGTTCGTGCCGGGCCTCGGGACGGTCGCGGCGCTGGTCGTCGTCGGAGCGCTGGCCGGGGGCGCGCTGGGGAACGTCCCCGCGGTCGCGTGGCGAGTGGCCGGCGCGGCCGTACCGCTCGTGGCGGTCGTGGTGCTCGCCGTCGCCTCCTCGGGCTACGTTCGCCGTCACGCGAGCGTCGGCCTCGCCGACGGCGGGCTCCTGCGCGCCGCCGCGGCGGTGCCCGGCTACGGCGACGGGAGCTTCGACATCGCCATGGGGCCGGCCACCGACGCGCTGGTGCGGGGCGATCACCTGCGCCACAAGATCGTCTTCCTCGGCAGCGGGACGGCGTGCGCGGCCGTGCGCGCCCGCGCACGGACCGGATGGATCGTCCTCCAGCGCGCGCCCATCAGCGACGCCTACCGCCACCTCGTGGGATGTCTGGGCGCCCGAACGCCGACCTGGCAGGACGCGCACTACGAGCTCTATGTCGGCTGAGGCGGATCGCTGCCCGTGGTGCGCGGCGGCGCTCGCGCCCGAGCCCCGCACGGCGTTTCACGTGAAACGCTGCCGGTCGTGCGGGGTCGGCGTGACACGCCCCCGGCCCTCGGCGGACGACCTCGCCTCGGCCTACGGCCCCGCCTACCGCCCGGCGGACGGCCGGTTCCTCGGCGTCACCGACGCCCTGCTGCGCCGCACCCGCGGGGCGCTGGCGCGGCGGATCGATGCGCTCGCGCCGCCCGGCCCCGTCCTCGACATCGGCGCCGGCGACGGGACGCTGCTCGCCGCGCTGCGCGGGCGCGGGCGCGACGCGGTCGGACTGGAGCGGGAGGCGACCGGTCCGGACATCCGCGACGCCGACGTCGAGGAGCTCGACGGCGGCTGGGCGGCGATCGTCCTCTGGCACAGCCTCGAGCACCTGCCCGAGCCGTCGCGGGTCCTCGCGGCCGCGGCGACGCGGCTTGCGCCCGGCGGCGTCCTCGTCGTCGCGGTGCCGAACCTCGACTCGCTGCAGGCGCGGGCGTTCGGGGCCCGTTGGCTCGCCCTCGACGTGCCGCGCCACATCGTCCACCTCCCCGCCCCGGCGTTGACCGCGCGCCTCGGCGAGCTCGGCCTCGACGTCGAGCGCGTGAGCCACTGGCGGGGCGGCCAGGTGGCGTTCGGGTGGCTCCACGGCATGGTGGCTGCGCTCCCCGGCCACCGCGACCTCTACGATGCTTTGCGCGTCCCGGCCGCACGCCTCAGTTCGCAGCCACCGAACGAACGGCGAGCCGCGGTCGCGCTTGCGGTGCTGTGTGCGCCCGCGGCGCTCTCGGGTGCGCTGTTGGAGGTGGCGGTCAAGCGCGGGGGCAGCGTGCATGTTGAGGCTCGAAGAGGTCCATGACGCGGAGGCCAAGGGAACGGCGAAGGTCATCGTCGTGATGCCCGCTCGCAACGCCGCCCGGACGCTCGAGCGCACCGTCGCCGGCATCCCCCGCAACTGGGTCGACGAGGTGATCCTCGTCGACGACGGCTCGACCGACAACACCGTCGAGCTCGCGCGGACGCTCCCCCTCCACGTGATCTGGCATCCGCACAACGCCGGGTACGGGGCCAACCAGAAGACGTGCTACCTCGAGGCGCTCCAGCGGAACGCCGACGTCGTGGTGATGCTCCACCCCGACGGGCAGTACGAGCCGTCCCTGATCCCGGAGATGGTGCTGCCGATCCTCCGCGACGAGGCCGACCTCGTCCTCGGCTCGCGCCTGGCCGACCCCGGCGCGGCTCGGGCGGGCGGCATGCCGCGCTACAAGCTCATCGCCAACCACGCCCTCACGCGCGTCGAGAACGTCGTCCTCGGCACGTCCCTGACCGAGCTCCACACCGGGTACCGCGCCTACTCGCGCCGACTGCTGATGGGGATCCCGTTCCTGCGGAACGCCTCCGACTTCTCGTTCGACTCCGAGGTCCTGATGCAGGCCGTCCACATGGGCTACCGCGTCGGCGAGGTGCCCGCGCGGACGATCTACTTCGACGACGCCTCGAGCATCTCGCTGTGGCCGGCGACCGTGTACGGCACGAAGACGCTCGTCGCGGCGGCGCGCCTCGTGCTCCACCGCGCCGGAGTCTGGCGCGCGCGACGATTCTCGCCGTGAAGGTCACCGGCGAGCGCGTGAGCACCGCGCGCGGCGGCTTCAACCCCACGTTCCAGCGCCACGTCGCCGCCTACGCGCTCAGCGCGCCGTTCCTCGGCCCCGGCCGGGTGCTCGACCTGGGATGCGGCGTCGGCCACTCCTACCACCTGCTCGCGCCGCGGGAGACCGTGGGCGTCGACCTCGACGCCGCGGCGCTCGCTGGTCAGGACCGCGAGACGCACGTGGCCGACATGCGGGCGCTGCCCTTCCCCGACGGCGCGTTCGCGTCGGTCGTCTCCGTGCAGTCGCTCGAGCACGTCCCGGACGCGGAGCGGGTGGTCGCCGAGGTGCGTCGCGTGCTCGAGCCGGGCGGGACCGCGGTGTTCGTGACCCCGAACCGCCTCACCTTCGGCCGGCCCGACGAGATCATCGACCCCTACCACTACGTCGAGTACGACGCCGACCAGCTTCGCGAGCTCTTGCGCCGCAGCTTCCCCGAGGTCCAGATCGACGGCCTCTTCGGATCCGAGCGCATGGCCGACCTGCTGGCCCGCGAACGCGCGCGCATGGAGCGGGTGCTGGCCGTCGATCGCTTCCGCCTGCGCCGGCGCCTCCCGCGCCGGCTGCTCCAGGTGGCCTACGACGCCTCGCTCCGGCTCGACCGCCGCCGGGAGGACCCGCTCGCCACCGCGATCGGCGTCGAGGACTTCCGGCTGGGCTCCGAGCGCCTCGACGAGGCGCTCGACCTCGTCGGGGTGTGCCGTTAGCCCACCTTCGTCCACCGCGCCACCGACACCGCTCCGCGCGCCGTCACCGCGAAGAGCATCCACGGCCCCGGCGGCGCGACCGCGAGCGAGCGGGGACCGACGACGGTGAGGCGCGTCGTCGTTCCCCGGCGCACCGCCCGCGCGATCCTGAGCTCGACGAAGCGCTGGTTCATGTCGCGGGCGTGGGTGACGGCGGACGGGGCGAGCATCGTCACGCGGGTCGGCGCGGCGCCGCGGACGACGACGGTGAACCGGCGCCGCGGAGCGACCCGCTTCGGTGCCGCGACGATCGCCGGCCGCGGGCCGCGGAACAGGTACGGCGGCTCGTAGAGCTCGGCGGTGTCGCCGTCGCGGTTGGGGTTGGCGTCGTCGCCCGCCGACCACACGCGCCCGTCCGGCAACAGCAGCGCCACGGAGTGGTAGGCGCGAGTCTCGCGCTGCGCGGGACCGCGGCGCCACCGCCGCGTGCGGGGATCCCACAGCTCGACGTGGCGGTCGGCGGGGATGCTCGCGTAGGGGCCGTCGGCCTGGTCGATCGCGGTGCCGCCGCCGACCGTGACCATCGACCCGTCGGGCAGGAGAACCGTGTTGGGCCAGTTGCGGCCGGTGGTCTGCGGCGCGCCGGCGCGCCACCCCGCCGCCGGGTTCCCGTCGTCGAACACCAGCGTCGAGCGCAGGGCGGGGATCGTGCCCTGCGCGTCCGCCTTGGCCTGGAAGTCGGCGCCGCCGACGACCATCGCCTTGGACGACGCGCCCGTCGCCGAGGGCAGCGGCACCAGGTTCTCGCCGCCCCGCGTCTCCGGGAGCGGCGCGATCGGCCGCCAGATCATCGAGCCCGTGTCGAGGAGGCCGGTGTCCTGGGCGCGCGGCCCCTCGAGGAGGACGTTGCCGTCCGGCATCAGCAGGAGACCCGGGTAGGTCCACGTCTCGCGGTCGCCCGAGGCGGCGTGGGCGATCGTCTGGGCGTTCGGCGAGATCGCCTCGAGGGTGTGGGTGAGGTTCGTCGGCTTGCCGGCGTCGAAGCCGCCGAGGACGAGGGTGCGGCCGTCGGCGATCTTCACGACGGTCGGGTACCAGCGCGCCACCGACATGTCGGGCATCCGCGCCCACGTCTGCGTGCGCGGGTCGAAGACGAGCACGATCTTCAGTCCGGGCGGCGCCGTGTAGCCATGGAGCGCCCAGTCGAGGTCGAGCGTGCCGCCGACCACGAGCAGTCGCCCGTCGGGCAGGATCGTCTGGCCGGCGCAGTAGAGCGGGATGCGCTCGGGGATCCCGTCGCCGTCGAGGTCGGCGGAGGGCGGCGGCACGGACGTGAGGGACGCCGCGCCGGCGCCCTTGCGCGGGTCCCACAGGGTCGCCGCGCTGCTCGTCAGCGCCTTGGGTCCCGGGTCCTGGATGATCAGGTTCTGGGTCCACTCGTAGCCGAAGAACATGACCTTGCCGGTAGGCAGGAGCGCGGCGTGGATCGCGTAGTGCGGCAGGTCGACGACCTCGTTCGTCCAGCGGCCGAGCGCGGCCAGGTGACGGCCGGCCGGCTGCCGGGGCAGCTTCGAGCAGCGCGACTGGCCCGTCGGCTGGTCGATTGGCGGCTGCGGCCGCGAGTAGTCGTAGACCGCCGCCGGACCGCGCGGCCG
>JAOPZQ010000227.1 GCA_025964075.1 Solirubrobacterales bacterium
TCCCGATCGAGAGCACCTGGGCCGAGTTCTGGAAGGTCTGGTTCATCGCCCCGCCCACGCCCCGGTGCTCGGGCGGCAGGCTGTTCATGACGGCGGCCCGGTTGGGTGAGGCGAACAGCCCCATCGAGGCCCCGATCAGCAGCAGCATCAGGGCGAAGCTGACGGCGCTGCCGAGCATCCCTCCGGTGGCGAACCATCGCGCGCCGAAGCGGTCGGAGAGATAGCCGGAGGTGGGGCCCGCAACGAGCATCCCGAGCGTGAAGGGAAGCATGTAGATCCCCGCCCACAACGGCGTGTCGGTGAAGTTGTAGCCGTGCTGCGGCAGCCAGATCCCCTGCAGCCAGATGATCAGGATGAACATCAGCCCGCCCCGTGCCACGGCCGACAGGAACGTCGACAGCGTGCCGAACGTGAACGCGCGGATCCGGAACAGCGAGAGGCGGAACATCGGGTCGGGCAGGCGGCGCTCGATCACGGTGAACGCGACGAGCGAGGCCGCCCCGCCGCACAGCAGCGCGATGACTCTGGGGCTGGTCCAGCCCATCGCGTGCCCGCCGTATGGTCGGATCCCGTAGGTCACCGCGACCATCGCGAGCACGATCCCGAGCGCGAACGTGACGTTCCCCCACCAGTCGATCGGCCGGCGGCGGGGCTTCGAGCGCTCCTCGAGCTTCAAGTAGGCCCAGACGGTGCCGGCCAGTCCGACGGGCACGGAGATCAGGAAGACGAGCCGCCAGTTGACCGGCGCGAGCAGGCCGCCGAGGACGAGCCCGACGAACATCCCGCTTACGCCGACGATGTTGTTGATGCCCAGCGCCATGCCGCGCTGGTCGGTGGGAAACGCGTCGGTGATGATCGCGGCCGCGTTCGCCATCAGGCACGCGCCGCCGACGCCCTGGACGATCCGAAACACGATCAGGTACGTCGCTCCCGCGCGCCCGGTCATCCAGTCGATCGTCAGGAGCAGCGAGGCGACCGTGTAGATGACGAAGCCGAGGTTGTACGTCCGGACCCGGCCGAACATGTCGCCGAGGCGGCCGAGGCTGACGATCAGGACGCTCGCCACGACCATGTAGCCGAGGATCATCCACAGCAGGTAGAAGCTGTTGGCGGGGACCAGCGGATCGAGGTGGATGCCCCGGAAGATGTCGGGCATCGCGATCAGCGTGATCGATGCGTCGAGCGTCGCCAAGAGCATCCCGAGCGTCGTGTTGGACAGCGCGATCCACTTGTACCGATCGGGTGCCACGGGGGAAAACTATACAGGTAGCCTGTACAGTTTGCCTGTCCAAGTCCCGGCTCGTATAGTCCGCCCCATGACCACCGAGGTGGACCGCG
Source organism: Solirubrobacterales bacterium (assembly GCA_025964075.1). Lineage (GTDB taxonomy): Bacteria > Actinomycetota > Thermoleophilia > Solirubrobacterales > Solirubrobacteraceae > JAOPZQ01. Next base: position 1,339 of record JAOPZQ010000227.1, read on the forward strand.
CGCAGCTGGCCGGCGAGCTCAGGGTCGTGCTCGGCCAGCTGATCCGCCGGCTCCGTGCCGAGCACTCGTTCTCCCTGTCCCAAGGCGCGGTGCTGGGGCGCCTGGACCGCGAGGGCCCGAGGAGCGTGAGCGACCTCGCGGCCGCCGAGCGCGTCCGGCCGCAGTCGATGGCGCAGACGGTCGGCGACCTGGAGGCGGACGGCCTGGTCGCCCGGACGCCCGATCCCGGCGACGGTCGCCGCGCGCTCGTCCAGCTCACCGACGACGGGCGCTCGACTCTCGCCGCGGACCGCCGTCACCGCGACGGCTGGCTGGCCGATGCCATCACGCAGAAGCTGTCCGCCGAGGAGGAGGCGATCCTCGCGGACGCCGTCGCGCTGCTCAGGCGCCTGGTCGACAGCTGAGGTGGAGCGCGGACGCCCGCGCCCACTCGGTGCAGCGAACCGCGGAGAGACCGCCGCGCGGGGCCCACCGCGTCGGCTTCGCACCCGCGGCGCCCGTGGCCGGGTAGCTTTTGAACGCACCATGTCCAGACTGCTCGGTGAGGTCGTCGCGCGCGGCTCGCGCTCGTCGGTCCATTCCTATGGCCGCGGCGCCGTCGTCAAGGTCCCGGCTCCGTCGACGCCGGAAGGCTGGATCCGCTTCGAGGCGCGCTACGCCGAGGCGGCTCGCGCCGCCGGCGCGCCCACGGCACGGCTCCTCGGCCTCGAGCAGATCGGCGGCCGCACGGCCAGCGTCTGGGAGCACGTGGAGGACCCGTCGATGTGGCAGCAGGTGGTCGACCGCCCCGACCGGGCCGCGGAGCTCGGCCGGCTGCTCGCCGACGTCCAGCACGCGCTGTTCGAGATCGTGCCGCCCGTCACCCTTCCCCGCCAGCGCGACCGCCTCGTGAGCAAGATCCGCTCGGCCGCGGCGACCGTCGACGCGTCGCTCGCACGGGCCCTCGAGTTCCTCCCTCCACCGGCGAGCACGGCACGCCTGTGCCACGGCGACCTGCACCCCAGCAACGTCCTCGTGGGGCGCGGCGGGCCCGTGATCGTCGACTGGTTCGACGCCTCGCGCGGCGACCCGATCGCGGACGTCGCTCGCTCATCCATGACGTTGCTGAGCGACGGCGCCGAGCCGCCTCGACACCTCCCCGGATCCGATCGCGCAACGCTCGGCGTGCTCACGACCGCCTATCTGGCGCGTCTGCGCGCGCGCCTCGAGATCGATGACGAGGTGCTGGCGCGCTGGCAGGCGGTCAACGCCGTGGCGCGGATGGCCGAGGGGGTGCCGCGCGGCGCGCTCCTCGACGTCTGGACGCGCTTCGACTGGGCCGGCAGCGCTCACACGGCCGCGAACTGAACGACCGCCCACAGATCGTCGAAGACGCCGGGGGCGGTGGCCATCACGAGGTCGTCGTTCTCCGGACACGGGAGCTCGGTGCGCGCGCCGGCCTCGGCGGCGATGAGCGCACCCGCGGCGCGGTCCCAGATCTCGGTGTCGCGCTGGAAGTACGCGTCCACGCGGGCGCACCCGACCCAGCAGAGCTCCAGCGCCGCCGATCCGAAGCAGCGAAGGTCTCTCGCGCGCGAGAGGACCCGGTGGGCGACCTCCCCCTGCAGGGCGCGCAGCTCGGCCTGGTAGGAGAAGCCCGTCGCCACGAGCGCATCCGGCAGGGACGTGCAGGCGGACACGCCGATCGGTACGCCGTCCCGTCGCGCGCCGCCACCGAGATGCGCGGAGAAGAGCTCGTCGCGGAGCACGTCGATCACCGCGCCCGCCACGATCTCGCCGTCGCGCGCCGCCGCGATGCTGACGGCGAACAGCGGGACCCCGTAGCGGAAGTTCACCGTACCGTCGAGCGGGTCGATCACCCACTCCAGACGCGCGCCGGGCGTCGTCGACCCGCCCTCCTCGCCCAGGACCGCAGCTTCGGGCGTCGCGGCGTGCAGAAGCCGCCGGATCAGCTCCTCGGCACGGAGGTCGGTCTGCGTCACCTCGTCGGTCGGCGAGGACTTCCGGCGCACCTCGTGAGGCTGTCCGTACCCGGCGGTGACGAGCGCGGCCGCGGTCCGTGCGGTGGCCGAGGCGAGCCGCTCGAGCTCCGCAGGCGCGGGCGGTGCCCCCCGGTCAGGCACGCTGGACCGACGTGCCGTGGGCCGTCAGGAACTCGACGGCCTCCGGGTCGACCCGCGTGTCCGTGACGAGCACGTCGATCTCGTCGAACGTCGCAAAGCTGAACATCTGCACGTTGCCGAACTTCGACTGGTCGACCAGGGCGACGACCCGGCGCGCCCGGTCGATCATGGCCCGCTTGATCGCGTGCTCTTCGCGGTACGGGGTCGTGAGGCCATGCTGAAACGAGAGGCCGTCGCAGCTCATGAACACCACGTCGACGGTCATGTGCCGCAGCTCCGCGCGCGTCGTCTCGTCGACCATGGCGTGCCGCTTCGTGCGCACCGACCCACCCAGCACCGTGAGGTCTCGGAGGCCGCGGCGGCTCAGCGTGAGCGCGGTCAGAAGCGAGTTCGTGACGACGTGGACGTCGCGCTCGACCGGGAACACCTCGGCCAGTCGCTGTCCGGTGGACCCGGAATCGATGATCACCGAGCCCCGCTCGGGGACCTCCGCGACCGCCATCAAGCCGATGCGCAGCTTCTCCTCGGCGTTCACCATGTCGCGGGCCTCGACCATCGGCTCGTGGCTCATCCGCTCGACGGGGATCGCGCCGCCATGGACGCGGCGCAGCAGCTGCCGGCTCTGCATGTCGGAGAGGTCGCGCCGGATGGTCTCGGTCGTCACGCCGTAGCGGCGCGCGAGGTCGGCGACGTCGACCGACCCCTGCTGGAGGGCGAGCGTGTAGATCGCCTGCTGGCGATCGTGCTGCAGGCGCGCTCCGTTGCCCCGGGAGGCCATCACCGAGTCTCTCCGGCGCGCTCCCGGTCCGGCTCGGACCCCATCGCCGCGAGCGGCCCGTCCTCGACGATCCGGCGATAGGCCGCCGAGAACTCCGTCCGGAAGCGCGGTGACCCCCGCACCGCAGGCGGGAACACGGCGTCGAACTCGAGGAACGCGACCGGATCGGCCACGGCCTCGGCGGCGTGGCGGCGCGCTTCCTCAGCGCTCGAATCGAACGCCTGGGCCGCCGGGTCGACGACGGCGAGGTACCGCGCCCACCCCGCCAGCGCCGTGGCGGCACGTCCGATCGGGCCGTCGAGAACCAGCTGGCGGGCGAGCGTCGGGATCAGGAAGGCGGGGAACTTCGCGCTGCCGTCGATGCAGACGCGGGCGATCTGG
>JAOPZQ010000230.1 GCA_025964075.1 Solirubrobacterales bacterium
CGTGCTCCTCGCCGTCGATGTCGAATGCCGAGATCCGCATGCGGCTAGGCGATCGCCAGCGTGCTCAGCTTGCGCGCCTGGCGGTGGCCCTCGAAGGTCGCCTCGTAGGTGCCCCGGGGAGCGACCGCGTCGCCGATCATCTCGACGCTGACCCCTCGCGCGCGCAGCGTGTGGTAGAGGCCGTTCTCGGAGGCCCGGCCGGTCGCCATGACGATCCAGTCGGCGTGCAGCTCGCGCGTGCTGGCGGCGTCGTAGATGTTGAACGCCGTCACCTTCTCGCCGCTGATCTCCTTGACGAAGTGGTCGGTGATCACCTCGACGCCGGACTGGTAGACGTAGGTCAGCATCCAGTGCAGGTAGACGTCCCCGACCGTGTCCATGGCGATCATCGGCCAGCGGGTCAGGAGCGTCACGTTCGCCCCGGCGTCGGCGAGCTTGTGGGCGACGAGGGGAGCCGCGACGTCCTGGAGGTCGTCGATGACGAGGACGTCGCCCGTCGGCTCCACCGCTCCGAGCGCGACCTGGTCCCAACCGACGCAGTTGCCGGTCTCGTGACCGGGGAGCGGACGGGCCGTCTGCCCCTGGAAGCCGTCGCGCCTGACGCGCGAGCCCGTCGCCACCACGACGTGATCCGGTCGCTCGCCGTCGAGGATCTCGTCGAGTCGGTCGTCGGTGACCGGAGCGGAGGTGAGGATCCTGGCGCCGTTCTTGACCGCCTGCGCGGAGAGCCACGTGCCGATCCCGGTGTAGGCGCCGCGGTGGGGCAGCGCGCCGTAGGGGCGGGTGTGGCCGCCGGTCACCTCGGCACGCTCGTACACCGTCACGTCGTGGCCGCTCGCCGCGGCCACGCGCGCGTACTCGAGCCCGGCCGGGCCGCCGCCGATCACGAGCACCTTGCGCGGATCGGCGACGGGCGTGAGCGTTCCGGCGCCCCACGCCCGCTCGCGTCCGATCTCCGGGTTGTACACGCACTGCACGCGGCCTCCGCGCGTGACGCTGCGCCAGCAGTAGTTGGCGGCGACGCAACGGCGGATGTCGTCCTCCTGCCCCGCCTCCGCCTTGGTGACCCAGTCCGCGTCGGCGAACATCTGCCGGGCGAGGAGGATCGCGTCGGCGTCCTCGGCGACCAGCGCCTCCTCCGCGGCCGCCGGGGTGTTGTAGCGGCCGACGAGCAGGACCGGCTTGGTGGTGACTTCCTTGATCGCCTTGGTGTAGCCGCGCTCCCACCCCTCCTCGTAGTCCATCGGCGTGTGGATGAACGAGTGATGGACGCCCGCCGAGAGGCTCACGTAGTCGACGTCGAGCTGCGCGTCGAAGTCCACCACGATCTGCTTCAGGTCCGCCGGCTCGAGATCGCCCTCCCAGAACGACGTGGAGTTGACCCGGTAGCCGAGCAGCTTCTCGTCGCCGATCGCTCCGCGGATGCGCCGCATCGCCTCGAGCGGGAAGCGCAGGCGGTTCTCGTAGGAGCCCCCCCAGCGATCGGTCCGCAGGTTGTACAGGGGAGAGAGGAACTGCCAGGGCAGATAGCCGTGGGCCATGTGGAACTCGACGCCGTCGAGTCCGGCGGCGATCGCCCGCCGGCTGGCCGACTCGTAGTCGTCGAGGATCTGCTCGATCTCGTGCTCCTCGAGCTCCTTCGGCATCAGCGCCCCCGGGTACTCGCCGGGCGGGACCGCGCTCGGAGCCGACATGTGCCAGCTCGCGTCGAAGTCGTATCCGGGATCGGTCTTGAAGGCGGTGCCCGCGCGAAGGCCCACGTGCAGCAGCTGGACCGAGATCTTGCATCCGTGCCGGTGGACCGCCTCGGCGACGGCGGCCAGTCCCTCGATCTGCCCGTCGTCCCACAGGCCGGGGAAGAGGAACGGGGAGTACAGGGTGTCGGCGTTGATCAGGGTCCCGCCGATGATGATCATCCCGACGCCGCCGCGAGCGCGCTCCTCGTAGTACGCGACGGCCTGTTCCGTGAAGCTGCCCTCGTACGGGCTCCGAACCCAGACGGGACACGTCGGCGCGAACATCACGCGATTCTTGATCTCGGTCCCGCGGATGCTCCACGGCGAGAGCAGCTGCGGGTAGCGTGGACCGTTCATCGTCTCTCCTCGGCTCCGGGCGCGGCTACGGAGTACGACCTTCTATCGCTCGACGTCTCGCGCCGCTACCGTCCGTTCGGAGGGGAACCGCGCAAAGAGCTTAGGTCCCGTATCTTCTGGATCCGAATGGATTCCGCCGCAGAAGATCGCATCGAACCCTGGGTCTGGCGGATCGCCGGGATCGTGATCGTCGGCTCGATCATGTCGATCCTCGATACGACGATCGTCAACGTCGCGCTGAGCCGCCTGGGCGTCGAGCTCCACACCTCGATCGCCAACATCCAGTGGGTGGTGACCGGCTACCTGCTCTCGCTGGCGGCCGTGATCCCCATCTCCGGCTGGGCGGGGCGGCGCTTCGGCGCGAAGGAGGTCTACCTGACGTCGCTGGTCCTGTTCACGGCCGGCTCCGTGCTCTGCGGCCTGGCGACGTCGGCGACCGAGCTGATCGGGTTCCGGGTCCTCCAGGGCATCGGTGGCGGGCTGATCCTGCCGGTGGGCCAGCTCATGATGGCCACCGCGGCCGGGCCCCGCCGCATGGGACGCGTGATGAGCGTCGTCGCGGTGCCCGCGATGCTGGCACCGATCTTGGGCCCCGCGCTCGGCGGCTTGATCCTCGACAACGCGAGCTGGCGCTGGATCTTCTTCGTGAACGTGCCGATCGGCCTGGTTGCCTTCGTCGTGGGCCTTCGCGGACTTCCCCGCAGCGAGCGCGAGGACGCCGGACCGCTCGACGTCCTCGGGTTGGCGCTCATCGTCACCGGCATGCCGCTGATCACGTACGGGTTGGCCGAGATCGGCACGACCGGCGGGTTCTCGTCGGCGAAGGTCATCGGCCCGATCGTCGGCGGGCTCGCGCTCGTGGCCCTGTTCGTCGCCCACGCCCGGCGGGCGCGGCGCCCGCTGCTCGACGTGCGCCTGTACGCGCGCCGCACGTTCGCGGCCGCCTCGGTCACGACGTTCTGCCTCGCCGCCGCGCTGTTCGGCGCGATGATCCTGATGCCGCTGTACTACCAGCAGGTGCGCGGCGAGAGCGTGCTCGTCACCGGGCTGCTCATCGGTCCCCAGGGCTTGGGTGCGGCGATCGCGATGCCGATCTCGGGACGCCTCACGGATCGCATCGGCGGCGGCCCGCTGGCGCTATTCGGCGTGATGGTCACGACCGTGACGACGATCCCGTTCGGGCTGATCGGCGCCCACACCTCGATCGGCTCGCTGTCGCTGTGGATGTTCCTGCGCGGGCTCGGGATCGGCTTCGCGTTCATGCCGGCGATGGCCGCCGCGTTCGCCGCGCTGAAGCCGCACGAGCTCAGCGACGCGACCCCCCAGATGAACGTGCTCCAGCGAATCGGCGGCTCGATCGGCACCGCCGTCCTTGCGGTCGTCCTGCAGCGGTCGCTGATCGCGGCGCACCATCCGCTGACTCCCGCCGGCGCCGCCGGCGCATACTCGACCGCGTTCTGGTGGTCGCTCGGGATCACCGCGCTCGCGATCGTCCCCTCGATCGTGCTCCTCCGAGCGGAGCGCCAGACGAGAAGCCGCACGCGCGCCGCGCTCAAGGACGCACCGACCATCGAACCGATCGGCGCGTGATGGCCACGTCGGTCGCGCGGACGCGCGCCAGGGCGCAGGGCATGGAAGCGGTGGCCCAGTCCTTCAAGGCCGCGAACGCCGCGATGCGCCGGCTGCGCGGACGGGACACGCATAGACCCGGCGCGCTCAGCCACGCGCAGTATCAGGTCCTGTTCGAGCTCCTGCGCCGGGGCGAGCTTCCCGCCGGCGGCCTCGCGGCGGTGGCGGACGTCTCCCCGGCGAGCATGACCGAGATGCTCGATCGCCTCGCCGACGCGGGCCTGGTCGAGCGGGTGCGCTCGGAGACGGACCGGCGGGTCGTTGGAGCACGACTCACGCCGGCGGGCCGAGCGGTTTGCGAGGAGCGCCGCGCGGCCCTGGAGCCGCTGTGGCGGGAGATGCTCGCCGGCTTTACGCCAGCCGAGTTGGCCACGGCGGCGGCGGTGCTCGATCGCCTCACCGAGCTCTTCGAGCGTCTCGGAGCGGCGGGCGAGCCGAAGCCGTGAGGGAGTAGCGTGCGCGAGCGTCCTACGGGGGAGTCATGGCGGAGCGCAAGGACATCGAGTTCAGCTATTCGCTGACGGATCGCGTCATCAGGCTGAGCCTGGGCGAGCTCGCGGACTTCAGCTGCGCCAAGTACGACGGCGACTTCTCGCTGACGCTCGAGGAGGCGCAGCGGCGCAAGCACGACTTCGTCGCCGAGCGGATCGGGATCGAGTCGGGGCGGCGGGTGCTCGACCTGGGGTGCGGCTGGGGTGGGCTGCTCAGCTACATCCGCGGCGTCGGGGCGGAGGGGGTGGGCGTCACGCTGTCCTCGGCGCAGGCCGAGGCGTGTCGCCGTCACGGCCTGGATGTCCGCCTGCACGACGCGCGGGAGGTGACCCGGGACACGTTCGGGCCGTTCGACGCGGTGGCGAGCCTCGGCGCCTTCGAGCACTTCTGCTCGCCGGACGCCTACCGGGCCGGACGGCAGGAGCAGATCTATCGCGGGTTGTTCGAGAGGATCGCCGGCGTGCTGCCGGAGAAGGGCCGGTTCTATCTCCAGACCATGGTCTTCGGGCCGAACATGGTCCCGCTGGGGGAGATCGACGTGCGAGCGCCGCGGCGGTCCGATGCGTGGTACCTGGCGATGGTGGGCGCGGCCTTCCCCGGATCGTGGCTCCCGCTCGGCCAGGAGCAGATCGTCCGATGCGCCGAGCCGCACTTCCGTCTCGTGTCGAGCGAGAGCGGCCGGCTCGACTACATCGAGACGATCCGCCGGTGGGACAAGCGGACCCACGCGTGGAACGCGCGAATGGCGCTGCTCAAGCTGCGGCTCGTGCCCCGCTGGCTGACGAGCGCCAACTTCCGGTTCGCGTACACGTCGGGGGAGAGCTCCAACCGGGTCTGCTTCGAGCGGGAGCTGATGGACCACTACCGCCTCGTGTTCGAGAGAACGTGACGGGCTGCACCCGAGGCGGTGGCTGACGATCGGGCTGAGCAACGAATCCCTCGGACAGCTTCGACCTCGACACGCCGTCGTTACCATCCGGATGACGAAGCCCGGCTTCATCGGCACCGACGAGAAGATCACGATCCGCGTCCTCGAGTTGCCCGAGCAGCAAACGCTGTGCCTGCAGGCGAGGGCGACCACACCCCAGGCAGCCTGTTCGTAGAGGAAGGAGGCTCATGCAAGCCGATGAGCTGCGGGCCGTCCAGGCCCCGCTGAAGGACCGGTACCGGGACGACCCGGAGAGCGCCGTGGTGACGCTGAGCGCCTCCGCCACACTCGGCGAGGGCGTCACGTGCAAGGTGGAGACGGGTCGCGCGCTCGCGGTCGCCGGCCTGCATCCGGCCTCGGGCGGCGACGGCACGGAGCTGTGCTCGGGCGACATGCTGCTCGAGGCGCTCGCCGCGTGTGCCGGCGTGACGATGCGGGCGGTCGCCACCTCCATGGCGATCCCGGTGGAGGGGCGGGTCACGGCCGAAGGCGAGCTCGACTTCCGCGGCACCCTGGGCGTGGATCGCGAGGCGCCGGTCGGGTTTCGCGCGATCCGGCTCCGCTTCGACATCGAGACGGATGCCCCGGGCGAGCGCGTCGCAAAGCTCGTCGAGTTGACCGAGCGCTACTGCGTCGTGTTGCAGACCCTCGCCGGGTCCGTCGCGCCGACGGTCGAGTGGGTGCGCAGCTACTAGGAGGGTCCTGAAAAACAGGACGGTGCGTCCGGGGTGGTCGTGGACCGAGCCGGGCGGTCGGCGAAGCCGAAGGGAATACTG
>JAOPZQ010000177.1 GCA_025964075.1 Solirubrobacterales bacterium
CGCGCACACCGGCGCCGGGGCCGTCAGCGTGCTCGACGGCCGGCCCGTCCGGGTTCGGCGCGTCCTGCGCGGCTTCTCCGCGCCGCGCTACGCGGCGATCGCGCCCGACGGCCGCCACGCGTTCGTCACCGACTCGGGGGCGGGCGAGCTCGCGGTGCTCGACCTGCGGAGCGCCCGAGTGGTGCAGCGACTCTCCGTGGGCGCGCACGCGCGGCACCTGACGCTCGACCCGGCGGGCCGAACGCTGTGGATCGGCCTCGGATCCTCGGCGACCGAGGTGGCGGTCGTCGACGTCCGCGACCCGACCCAGCCGCGCAACGTCAGGCGCATCCGCCCGCCGATCCTCGCCCATGACGGCGGCTTCACGCCGAGCGGCCGCCGTGTGTGGGTGACGGCCGGGCGCGAGTCTCGGATCGCGGTCTACGCGGCCGACGGGCATCGGGCCGCCGCGCTCCTCGCCGCCGCACCCGGCCCGCAGCACGTCACGTTCGGCCCGGGCGCCGCGTACGTGGCCAGCGGCTCGGGCCGCTCCCTGCGGGTCCATGCGCTGGACGACAACCGGCTCCTCACGGACACCCGCGTCCCGCTCGGCTCCTACAACGTCCAGCGCGGCGCCGGTCGGGTCCTCACGCCGTCGCTCGACATGGGCCAGCTGACGATCCTCGACGGCCGCGGGCGAATCGTGCACGAGGTCCAGGTCGCGAGCCACGCGCACGACGTCTGCGTCGTGTAGGCGTCCCATGTCCCGATCCGGAAATTTCGGGCCGCGAACCTTCGAATCGAGACACTACGACGACGCCGGCAAGGAGAACCGCACCCGCGTTCCGGCCGGGGCGCCGTCGGCGAGCCAGATGCGCCCGCCGTGGGCCTCGACGATCGCGCGGGCGATCGCCAGGCCGAGGCCGGCGCCGCCGTCGGAGCGGGCGGCGCGAGCGCCGCCCTGGAAGAACGCCTCGAAGACGCGGGCGCGATCGGCGTCGGCGATCCCCTCGCCCGTGTCCGCCACCTCGATCTCGACCGCGCCGCCGGACCGCTGCGCCCGCACGACCACGCTGCCGTCCGCGGGCGTGTGCCGGATCGCGTTCTGGATCAGGTTGAAGAGGACGCGCTGGATCTGCTCGGGGTTCGCGCTCGCCGGTGCGAGACCGCCCGCCAGCTCGGCCCGAACCGCCACGTGCTTGGCCTCGGCCGCGGGCGTCATCGCGGCGACCGTCTCGCTCACGAGCTCGTCGACGCGGACCTGCTCCATCGACCACCGGAGGTCCCCGGTCTCGAGGCGCGAGAGCTCGAAGAGGTCGTCGATCAGAGCCGAGAGCGCCTCCACGTGCGTGGACAGGCGAGCGAGGTAGTCCTTGCGCGCGTCCTCGCTGACGATGCCGTCGTCGATCGCCTCGACGAGCAGCTTCAGCGAGGTGATCGGCGTGCGCAGGTCGTGGGAGACGGCGGCGACGAGGCTGCGCCGGGCGCGCTCCTCGGCCTCCAGGCGCTCGCTCACGCGCCGGGCGAGCAGCCGCCCGACGAGCACCGAGACGACCCCGCAGTAGACCGCGATCGCCGCGATCACGAGCGCATCCTTCGTCGAGACGATCATGAACGCGTCCGCCAGGGCCACGAGGACCACGAGCTGACCCACGGCCAGCGCGCCGGTGAACGCGAACTGGGCGCGGAGCGAGACCGGGCGCGGCCGGCCGGAGCGTCTCACGGCGAGAACCGGTAGCCGTGGCCCCAGACCGTCTCGATGAAGCGCGGCCGCGAGGGGTCCGGCTCGATCTTCGCCCGCAGCCGGCGGATGTGGACGGTGACGGTCGATGTGTCGGTGTAGAAGGAGTAGCGCCACACGAGGTCCATCAGCTGGTTGCGCGTGAAGGCCTGCCCCGGGTGGCGCGCGAGGAAGAGCAGCAGCTCGAACTCGCGCTGGGTCAGCGCGACCTCCTCGCCGCCGGCGAGCGCGCGCCGACCGGCCGGGTCGATGACGAGGTCGCCGAAGTCCAGCGGCGCCTCGCGCTCGGGGGCCGTCTCGACCCGCCGCAGCACGGCGTCGACCCGCGCCACGAGCTCGGCCGGCGAGAACGGCTTGACCACGTAGTCGTCGGCCCCGAGGCGCAGCCCGACGATGCGATCGGACTCCTCCCCCTTCGCGGTCAGGAGGATCACCGCGACGCGGCTGCGGTCGGTCTCGCGGATGCGGCGCATGACCTCGAGACCGTCGACGCCGGGGAGCATCAGGTCGAGGACGACGAGGTCCGGCCGCTCGCTGGCGACCGCGGCGAGGGCGCCCGGGCCGTCCAGCGCGACGCGCGTGGCGTAGCCGGCGCGCTCGAGATAGCGGGAGACGACCTCGCCGATCGTCGGCTCGTCGTCGACGACCAGCACCGATCCCCGTGCGCGGTCCATCGCGCGAGTGTCGCAGCCGCGCGGCGTCGCGGACAGGGCCGAGCCCCCGCGTTCATCGGCTGTTCACCGCTGGGCTTGGGTCGCGGGCGGCGCGGCGTATCAATGCCGGTATGGAAGTCATGAGCTACGACCGCTTCATCGACCGCGTGCAGCGCGAGGCCGGGCTCGGCCGGCGCGAGGCGGAGCGGGCGACGGTCGCGGTTCTCCAGACGCTCGGGGAGCGCATCTCCGGCGGCGAGACCCGAGACCTCGCGCGTTACCTGCCGGGGCTGCTCCAGCCGGTGCTGATCGACGACCGCGACGCGCAGCGCTTCGACGCGGACGAGTTCCTGCGCCGCGTGAGCGAGCGGGCGGCGGTGAAGACGCTGGCGACGGCCGAGCGTCACGCGCGGGCCGTGTTCTCGGCACTGCGCGAGGCGGTCCACCCCAAGGAGCTGAGGGACATGATGTCGGAGCTGCCGAAGGACTTCGACCGTCTCGTCATGGACGGCGTGGCGTCGCCCACCGTCGCGCCGCCGGACCGGCCGGTCCCGACCGCCGAGGCCATCGTCGAGCGGGTCGCCGAGCGGGCCGGCCTCGACCGCGACCAGGCGCAGGCCGCCACCGACGCGGTCCTCGAGACGCTCGCGGACCGCATCTCCGGCGGCGAGGTTGACGATCTCGAGGAGCAGTTGCCGCCCGAGCTGCACCCGCCGCTCGAGCGCGGCAAGGCCGAGAGCAACGGCGCGGCGCGGCGGATGCCGCTCGACGAGTTCATCCGAGCCATCGCGGAGCGCGAGGGCGTCACGCCGGACGAGGCGCGCGAGCACGCCCGCGCGGTGTTCGCCACGCTGCGCGAGTTCGTCGACGACAAGGAGATCGGCGACATCGCCGCGCAGCTGCCGGATGACTACCGGGCGCTGCTCGCCCGGCCGTGACGCTACCGCCGGCGGCGGTTGTCCTTCGGGTTCTCGGCGGCCTCCTGAGCCTCGCGCAGCTGGCGCGCGCGCTCCTCCCACACCTTGAGCCAGCGGCCGAGGCGCCGCGACGCGGCGATCCCGCGCTGCCACTGGGCCTTGGTCACGGCTGAGCGATGAGCGGTCATCGGCGGGCGGAATACTGCCCGATTACGTCGCCGACGTCACTTGAAGGCGCCCGCCGCCGTCGACGGACACCGAGCGCCGCCCGGCGAGGAGCTCCAGGAGCTCCTGCCCGATGAGCTCGCGACGCCAGCCCTGGACGGTGCGCACGTCGGGCTCCGCGTCCCCGCGGCGGGTCGCGGTGACGATGCGGCCGATCTCCGCCCGCGTGGCGAGCAGCTCGTAGGCGAGGCCGGCCTC
>JAOPZQ010000277.1 GCA_025964075.1 Solirubrobacterales bacterium
ATCGGCCGCCGAATCCTCGGAAATACCACCAGTATTCCCTTCGGCTTCGCCGACCGCCCGGCTCGGTCCACGACCACCCCGGACGCACCGTCCTGTTTTTCAGGACCCTCCTAGCCCACGGCGCGGAGCGGCGGCCGCGCCGCCACGTGATCCTTCACCGTCTCGCGGAGGATGCCGATCATCTTCTCGGCGCCCGGCGAGCGGTACCCCTCGGCGAGTGTCGCCACGCCGATGCGCCGGACCGGCGGCGGCGTCGAGAGGGGGCGGAAGACGACATCGTCCCGGGCGTTGACGAGCGCCAGCTCGGGGATCAGGGAGACGCCGATGCCGGCGGCGATCAGGCCCTGGACGATGCCGTAGTCGTCGCTCTCGAACACGATCTGCGGCTCGAAGCCGGCTTCGTGACAGGCGCTGATCAGCGCCGTCCCGCAGAGGCCGTTCGGGTTGGCCTGGATCCAGCGCTCGTCGTTCATCGCGCTGAGCGGGACGCGGGCGCGGCGCGCGAGCGGGTGGTCGGGCGGCAGCGCGACGCGGAACGGGTCGTCGAGCATCGGCTCGAACACCGTCCCGTCGAACGTCGCTCCGTACGTGCACGCGGGCACGTTCTGGTACTGGAAGACGAGGCAGAGGTCGAGCTCGCCCGTGCGCAGGCCGTCGAGCAGATCCTCGGGCTCGCCCTCGGTGAGCGAGAGCGAGACGTTGGGGTAGCGGCGCTTGAACGTGGCCAGCGCCGGTGGGAGGATCGAAGCGGCCGCCGTGGCGAAGCCGCCGAGCCGCAGGCGTCCCGCGTCGAGGCCGGCGAGCGCCCCGAGCTCGGCCTCGGCGTCGGCGAGTCGGGCGAGGATCGCGTCGGCGTGGCACACGAGCGCGTGACCCGCCTCGGTCATGCGGATGCCCCGCGCGCCGCGTTCGACGAGCAGCGTGCCCGCCTCGCGCTCCAGCGCCGAGATCTGCTGGGAGACGGCCGATTGGGTATACGACAGGGCATCGGCGGCGGCGGAGAAAGAGCCCCGCGCCGCGACCTCCCGGAGGACCTTCATCCGCTTCACATCAAGCATGAGCCAAGCTTATAGCAGGTGTGCCGAACTGTCATTTGATCTTATCTCACGATCTTGGCATCGTGGCCGTTGGAACTATCGACGACCCACCCTGACGAAGGGACCGCGATGCACCAGCTCGACGCCATCACCATCCGTCTCTCCGGTCCCGAGGACGCCCAGGCGCTCTACCGCCTCGCCGCCCTCGACTCGGCGGAGGTTCCCTCCGGCTGGATGCTCCTCGCCGAGGTCGGCGACGAGCCCTGGGCGGCGGTGGAGGTGCGCAGCGGGCAGGCGATCGCGGACCCGTTCCGACCGACGGCCGACATCGTGGAGCTCCTCCGCATGCGGGCCGCCCGGCTCCGCGGCGACGACGAGTCCACGCGCGGGCGGAGCTGGTCGACGCTCCGCCCCAAGCGCAGCCGGCGTGCCCTCCCGTCGGTTCGCTGAGGCCCTGAGCTGGCGCCGGCGCGCGTGAACTCGCGCGGCGGCGCCAGCAGGCGGCAGATCTGGGCGGGGCTCCTCGTCGTCTATGTGGTCTGGGGCTCGACCTATCTGGCGATCCGGCTCATGGTCGAGACGATCCCGGCGCTGCTCGGCGCCGGCGTTCGGTTCTTCCTCGCCGGCGCGATCCTGCTCGCCGTCCTCGCGGCGCAGCGTGGCTGGAGCGCGGTGCGGGTCGCGCCGCGCTCGCTGGCGGCGTGCGCCCTCGTGGGCCTCCTGCTCCCGTTCGGAGGCAACGGCCTCGTCACGATCGCGGAGCGCCATATCCCCTCCGGGCTGGCGGCCCTCCTCATCGCGTCGGTGCCGCTGTGGGTCGTCATCTACCGGGTCGTGCTCGCTCGCGAGCGGGTCGGCGGACGGACGCTCGCCGGCGTCTTCGTCGGGTTCGCGGGCGTCGCGCTACTGCTCTCGCCGGGCGGGCAGCACGGCGTGCACGCGATCGGCCTGGTGCTGTGCATCGTCGCGGCCGGGCTGTGGGCGCTCGGATCGTTCCTCACCCCCCGCCTCCCCATGCCCCGCGACCTCCTCGTCTCGACGGGGTGGCAGATGCTGTTCGGCGGTCTCGGGATGCTGATCGCCGCCGTCCCCGCCGGCGAGCTCGGCCAGACCCATCTCGGCGAGGTCTCCGCGCGGTCGCTCGGCGCGTTCATCTTCCTGATCACGATCGGGTCGCTCGTCGCCTTCACCGCCTACGCCTGGCTGCTCCAGAACGCACCGATCTCGCTCGTCGCCACCTACGCCTACGTGAACCCCGTCGTCGCGGTGTTCCTCGGCTGGATCGTCCTGAACGAGCGGCTGACGGCGCTGACCGCGATCGGCGCGACGATCATCGTCGGGTCGGTGGCGTTCATCGTCAGCCAGAATCGGGTGGATCGCGTGCGGGAGAAGCAGGCCGCCCGCTTGCGCCGGACTTCCGCCGTCCCCTAGGGTCGGGGCATGCTCGCCGATCCGGTCGCGCACGCCGCCGTCGCGGCCGACGCCCGGCAGCCCGTCCGCTGGCTCCCGAGCGACGATCGCGCGGAGCCGACCCGCGGGACCGGGCTCTGCCTCTCCGGCGGCGGCTACCGGGCGATGCTGTTCCATGTCGGCTCGCTGCGACGGCTGAACCAGGTCGGCCTCCTCGCCGGGGTCGACCGGATCTCGAGCGTGTCGGGCGGCTCGATCACCGCCGCCGCCCTGGCGCTCGCCTGGCCGGTCGGGGACGACGCGGACTTCGTCGCCCGCGTCGACACGCCGGTGCGGGCCCTCGCATGCCACACGATCGACGAGGAGGCGATCGCCGTCGGGATCCTCACGCCCGGCTCGATCGGCGAGCACGTCGCGAGCGCCTATCGCCGGCATCTCGTCGGCGAGCGCACGCTGCAGGATCTGCCCGACCACCCGCGCTTCGTCTTCAACGCGACGAACCTCGGCAGCGGCGCCCTGTGGCGCTTCTCGAAGCCCTACATGGCCGACTGGCGCGTGGGGACGATCCGCGAGCCGACGCTGCCGCTGGCGAGCGCCGTCGCCGCGTCCTCGGCGTTCCCGCCGGTGCTCTCGCCGTTCACGCTCGACCTGCGGGACGCGGCGTGGGACACCGTCGAGGGCAACGAGCTCACACGGCAGGAGTTCCGCGACCGCGTCGTCCTGTCGGACGGCGGCATCTACGACAACCTCGGCCTGGAGACCGTCTGGAAGAAGTGCGCGACCGTGCTCGTCTCCGACGCGGGCGGCCATACCCCCGACGAGGACGACCCGCCGGCCGACTGGATCCGCCAGTCGGTGCGCATCCTCCACGTGCTCGACAAGCAGGTGCGTGACCTGCGCAAGCGCCAGGTCCAGGCCGGATTCGCCGACGGCCTGCGCCGCGGCGCGTACTGGGGCATCCGCGGCGAGCACCCCGCCGACGCCCCCCTGCTCTGCCCGAGCGTGCACACGCTCCGGCTCGCGGACCTCCCCACTCGTCTGAAGGCGCTCGACGACGTCGTCCAGGAGCGCCTGATCAACTGGGGCTACGCGGCATGCGACGCGACACTGCGCCGCTACGTCGATCCGTCGCTGCCGGCTCCCGCAGCGTTCCCGTACCCGGACGCGGGCGTCGGCTGAGCCCCGAACGGCCGCTCGAACAGCGTCGAGAGCACCACCTGGGTCTGCGTCCGCGTGACACCGGGCGCGTGGCGGATCCGTTCGAGCGTCAGCTCCAGGTGGGCCGTGTCGCGGGCGCGGACGTGGAGGATCGCGCTCGCCTCGCCGGCGACGGTGTAGGCGGCCACGACCTCGGGGTGGTGCGCGACCGCGTCGCGGACCTCGCTCGCGGGCATGCGCCCCTGGCAGTAGAGCTCGACGACGGCATGGGTGGGCCAGCCGAACGCGGCCGGGTCGACCGCGGCCGCGTACCCCGCGATGACGCCGTCGGACTGCAGGCGGTCGACGCGTCGCTTGACGGCGGGGGCGCTCAGCGAGACGCGCTGGCCGATGTCCTGGAAGGACCGGCGGGCGTTTTCGCGGAGGAGTGCAACGATCTTCTCGTCGATGGCGTCCATGGGCCGGTGCGGGCGGTCATTGTACGCAACGAATCGGCATTGAGAAGCGCTGTGGACAGCGGAATCATGAAGCGCATGTCCACGAATCCCACCGTCTCCCCGCCGTCGGCCCCGTCCGAGCACGACTTCATGCCGCTGAACGGCATCGACCACGTCGAGCTGTGGGTCGGCAATGCCGCACAGGCTGCGCACTTCTTCGCGCACGCGTACGGGTTCACCGAGGTCGCCTACTCGGGGCTCGAGACGGGGGTGCGCGACCGCGTCTCCCACGTCCTCCAACAGGGCCGCATCCGGCTCGTGCTCACGGGAACCCTGAGGTCCGGAACGGACGTCGCCGAGCACCACGCGCGCCACGGCGACGGCGTCAAGGTCATCGCCCTGTCGGTGCCGAGCGTCGAGCGCGCCTACGCAGAGGCCACCTCGCGCGGCGCGGTCGGCGTCACCGAGCCCCACGAGCTGACCGACGAGCGCGGCAGCGTGCGCCTGGCGACGATTCGCACCTACGGCGACACGCTGCACACGTTCGTCGAGCGGGCGGGGTACGACGGGCCATTCCTGCCGGGCTACGTCGACGTGGCGCACGAGTCCGACGCGGCGGCCGCGGGGATGTTCGCGGGCATCGACCACGTCGTCGGCAACGTCGAGCTCGGGCGCATGGACGAGTGGGTCGCCTACTACGAGGACGTCTTCGGCATGACCGAGATGATCCACTTCTCCGACGAGGCGATCTCGACCGAGTACTCGGCGCTGATGTCGAAGGTCGTCACCGACGGGAACGGGCGCGTGAAGTTCCCGATCAACGAGCCCGCCGAGGGCAAGCGCAAGTCGCAGATCGACGAGTACCTCGACTTCTACGAGGGCGCCGGCGCGCAGCACATCGCGATCTCGACCACCGACATCGTCGGCACGGTCGCCGAGCTCCAGCGCCGCGGCGTCGAGTTCCTCGTCACGCCGGACTCCTACTACGAGGAGGTGCCGGCCCGCGTCGGCGAGATCGCCGAGCCGCTGGAGGAGCTGCGACGCCTAGGGATCCTCGTCGACCGCGACGACGAGGGCTACCTCCTGCAGATCTTCACCAAGCCGCTCGGCGACCGGCCGACGATCTTCTTCGAGATCATCGAGCGACACGGCGCCCGGGGGTTCGGCGAGGGCAACTTCAAGGCCCTCTTCGAGGCGATCGAGCGAGAGCAGGAGAAGCGGGGCAACCTCTGAGTCAGCGGCCGCCCCGCCGCTCGCGCGAACGACGGCCACCAGGCCTGCGGAGTCGTCGGCGTAGAGGCGCACGGTGGTGATCTCCGCCGTCCGGTCCCGAGGCAGGGCGACCGTGATCGGCCGGGCGATCCGGATCTCGACAGTGGTCTGTTTCGAGACCAGGACGTGCAGGGTGGCGCCATCGGTCTGCACCGACCGCCACCCGTCGCGGCTGCGCCGGACGTGACCGACTCCGGCGACCGCGTCCTAGAAAATGTGCACGTCGAGGCTCGTCCCGTGCCGGATCCGTAGGCCCGACGGTCCGAGGACGTGCGGGTGGACCGTGACGGCGGCGAGCATCGCACCTCGACACCGTGTTCGTCGAGCAGGATCGCCCGTAGTCGGCGCTGGGCGGCGCGGGCCGCGGCGCGCCGTCTGCGATGGGGCATCGCGGTGGAGATCGAGGCCGTGGTCCTGTTGGCCTATTGACTCAGGCCGCGGACCAGCCGCTCCAGCGCGACGGCGTGATCACCAGCAGCGCGCCTGCGGGCGGCGCGGCGGCGTAGAGCGGGTACTTGGCCTGCAACTCCGCGAGTGCCCGCTCCCGCAGCGGTCCGGCCTCGTGGACCTCGGCGGTGCCGTCCACCCGCACCCACCACAGGGCCGACCAGTCGTCCTCGTAGTGGTCGACGACCAGGCCGACGCGCGGATCGCGCCGAACGTCGTCGAGCCGGGCGAGGCGGGTGCTGCGCTTGGGCT
>JAOPZQ010000278.1 GCA_025964075.1 Solirubrobacterales bacterium
GGCGCCGCTGTGGCGCTCGGCGCTCCGGGTCGCGCCGGCGCCCGGAGCGGCCCGCGGCGGGCCTCCGGACGACCACGCGCTCGAGCCGCTCGTCGACGTCCACGCGTTCACCCCCGACGAGCTCGCCGATCATTCCCGGCGCGCCGGGTTCGTGCAGGTGCGGGTGCGAGGGGAGGAGCTCCTCGCGAACTGGTTCGGCTGGGCGAACCGTACGCTCGAGGCGAGTGCGGACCCGGCCACCATCCCCTGGCTGTGGACCCAGTACGCCTACCGCGGCTACCTCCTGCTCCAGCGCGTGGACGAGCAGCTGCTCGAGTCGCGACTCCCCCCGGCCGTCTTCTACAACCTGATGGTCGCGGGGATGAAGGACTAGCGAGCCCCTCCGCCGGGAAGATTCGCACGCCTGTGACCCTCCCCTTTCCGTGGCAGGCGCCGCTGGGCGCCCGCCCTCAGCCCGACGGCACGACGGAGTTCCGCGTCTGGGCGCCCCGAGCGACGCGCGTGGCCGTGCGCCTCGGCGCCTCCGACCACGAGCTCGCCGACGAGGGCTTCGGCGTCCACGCCGCCCGTCTGCCCGCCGGCCCCGGCGACCGCTACGAGATCGTCCTCGACGGCACCGCGTGGCCCGACCCGGCCTCGCGCCACCAGCCCGAGGGCCTGCGGGGCCCGAGCGCCGTGGTCGAGCCCGGCGCCTTCCCCTGGACGGACCAGGGCTGGCGCGGCGTTCCGCTCCCGGAGGTCGTGCTCTACGAGCTGCACGTGGGGACGTTCACGGAGGAGGGCACGTTCGACGCCGTCATCCCCCACCTCGCCGGGCTCCGCGCCCTCGGCGTCACGGCGATCGAGCTGCTGCCCGTGGCGGACTTCCCGGGCATGCGCGGCTGGGGCTACGACGGCGTCTACCTGTCCGCCGCGCACCGGGCGTACGGCGGCCCCGAGGGGCTGATGCGCCTCGTGAACGCGGCCCACGGGGAAGGTCTCGCCGTGATCCTCGACGTCGTCTACAACCACGTCGGCGCCTCCGGGCAGCAGGCGCTCGAGGCGTTCGGGCCCTACTTCACCGACCGGTACTCGACGTTCTGGGGCGACGCGCTGAACTACGACGACGCCGACTGCGACCCGGTCCGCGAGTGGGTCGTGCAGAGCGCCGAGGGCTGGGTGGGCGACTTCCACCTCGACGGCCTGCGGCTCGACGCGATCCACGCGATCTACGACTTCTCCGCGCGCCACGTGCTCGCGGAGCTGGGCGAGCGCGTGCGCGCGGCCCGAGCGGGCGCGCTCGTCATCGCCGAGAGCGGGCTGAACGACCCGAAGGTGATGCGCCCGGTCGAGATCGGCGGCCTCGGACTCGACGGCAACTGGGCCGACGACTTCCACCACGCGCTGCGCGTGCTCCTCACCGGCGAGGGCGACGGCTACTACGCCGAGTTCGGCGAGGTCGGCCAGCTGGCGAAGGCGTTCCGGCGCCCGTTCGTCCACGACGGCACGTGGTCCGCGTCGCGGCGCCGGATCTTCGGCGCGCCGGCGTTCGACCGTCCCCCCGAGCAGTTCGTCGTCTTCGACCAGAACCACGACCAGGTCGGCAACCGCGCGTTCGGAGACCGGCTCGCGCCCAAGCTCCTTCGCCTGGCTGCGTTCTGCACGCTCCTCTCCCCGTTCACGCCGCTGCTGTTCATGGGCGAGGAGTACGGCGAGCCGGCGCCGTTCCAGTTCTTCTCCGACCACATCGACGTCGAGATCGCGGACGCCACCCGCGAGGGGCGCCGCCGCGAGTTCGCGTCGTTCGCCGCGTTCGGCGAGGACGTGCCCGACCCGCAGGACCCGGAGACGTTCCGTCGCTCGAAGCTGACGCGGCGGGAGGTGCCGGGGCTGCGCGAGCTGTACACGCGGCTCCTCGGCCTCAGGCGCGAGCTCGCCGGCGAGGCGATCGCCGAGCACGACGAGGAGGCGCGCTGGCTCGTCGTCCGCCGCGGCGAGCACATGCTCGCATGCAACTTCGCCGCCGAGGCGCGGGACGTCCCGGTCGCGGCGGGGGAGGTCGTGCTCGCCACGGAGACGGCCTCCCTGACGGACCGGGCCGTGCGCCTACCGCGACTTGCGGGAGCATTGCTCCGATGACCGAGGTCTGGCCCGGCAACCCCTTCCCGCTCGGCGCCGTGTGGGACGGACGGGGGACGAACTTCTCGCTGTTCTCGGAGAACGCCGAGGGCGTCGAGCTCTGCCTGTTCGACTCCGATCACGAGGAGACCCGCATCGACGTCACCGGATGCACCGCCCACAACTGGCACTGCTACGTGCCCGGCGTCGGCCCCGGCCAGCGCTACGGCTACCGCGTCCACGGTGCGTACGACCCCAGCTCGGGACACCGGTTCAACCCCCACAAGCTGCTGATCGACCCGTACGCGAAGGCCATCGACGGGCCGGTCCGCTGGGATCGCGCGAACGTCCTCCCCTACGTGCCGACAGGGGAGGACGACGCCGACCTCGAGCTCGACGACGAGAACTCGGCGCCGGCGATGCCGAAGTCGGTCGTCGTCGACCAGTCCTTCGACTGGGGAGGCGACCGCCGGCCGCGCATCCCGTGGGCGGACACGGTCATCTACGAGACGCACGTCAAGGGGTTCACGGCGCGCCACCCCGACGTGCGCGAGGACCTCCGGGGCACCTACGGCGGCCTCGCGTCCGAGCCGGCGCTCGACTACCTCGAGCAGCTCGGGATCACGGCGGTCGAGCTGCTGCCCGTCCACCACATCGCCGACGAGCACTTCCTCGTCGAGAAGGGACTGACGAACTACTGGGGCTACTCGTCGATCGGCTACCTCGCGCCGCACGCGCTCTACAGCGCTACGGGGCATCTCGGCGAGCAGCTGCGCGAGTTCAAGGGCATGGTCAAGGCCCTGCACAGCCGCGGGATCGAGGTCATCCTCGACGTCGTCTACAACCACACCGCCGAGGGCAACCACCTCGGCCCGATGCTCGCGTTCAAGGGCGTCGACAACCAGAGCTACTACCGGCTCGTCCCCGACGACCCGCGCTTCTACATGGACTTCACGGGGACGGGCAACTCGCTGAACCCCGTCCACCCGAGCGTCCTGCGCCTGATCATGGACTCGCTGCGCTACTTCGTCAGCGAATGCCGCGTCGACGGGTTCCGCTTCGACCTCGCGAGCGCGCTCGCCCGCGAGCTCTACGACGTCAACCGGCTCTCGGCCTTCTTCGACATCATCCACCAGGACCCCGTCCTCTCCCAGGTGAAGCTGATCGCCGAGCCCTGGGACGTCGGCGAGGGCGGCTACCAGGTCGGCAACTTCCCGGTCCTGTGGAGCGAGTGGAACGGGATCTACCGCGACTCCGTGCGGGACATGTGGCGCGGGGAGGCGCGGGCCGCCGACTTCGCCTCGCGGTTCACCGGCTCGGCCGACCTCTACGGCGACGACGGCCGCGCGCCGATGGCGTCGATCAACTTCGTCACCGCGCACGACGGGTTCACGCTCACCGACCTCGTCTCCTACAACGAGAAGCACAACGAGGCGAACCTCGAGGACAACCGCGACGGCACCGACGACAACCGCTCGTGGAACTGCGGCGTCGAGGGGCCGACCGACGACCCGGACGTCCTCGCGCTCCGGGGGCGTCAGCGGCGCAACTTCCTCACGACGCTGCTGCTCTCCCAGGGCGTGCCGATGCTCCTCGGCGGCGACGAGATCGGCCGCACGCAGGGCGGCAACAACAACGCCTGGTGCCAGGACAACGAGATCTCCTGGTACGACTGGCGCGCGGCGGACGCCGAGCTCCTCTCGTTCACCCGCCGGCTGATCGGCCTGCGCCGCCGGCACCCGATCTTCCGCCGCCGCTCGTTCCTCACCGGCGAGGAACGCCAGGAGTCGGGCCTGCCGGACGTGTGGTGGTTCTCGCCCGAGGGCCGCCGCATGACGAAGCGCGACTGGGAGCGCGGCGACGGCCACACGCTGGGCGTGTTCCTGAACGGCGAGGAGATCCCGGACCTCACCGAGCGCGGGGAGCGGGTGCGCGACGACTCGTTCCTCCTGCTCTTCGACGCCGGTCCCGAGGACGTCACGTTCACGCTGCCCACCGCCGCCTTCGGCGACGCCTGGGAGCTCGAGCTCTCGACCGCCGACGCCGGCGCCGCCCCCGGGTCGGTTCGGTGGGAGGCACGGAGCGAGGTCACCGTCATGTCGCGGTCGCTCGTCCTGCTGCGCCGGGTCGAATGAACGCGACCTACCGGCTCCAGCTCGGCCCGCACCTCGACCTCGCGGGCGCGCGGGCGCTCGTCCCGTACCTGCGCGACCTCGGCGTCTCGCGGCTCTACCTCTCGCCGGTGATGCAGGCGCGCGCCGGGTCGACGCACGGCTACGACGTCGTCGACCCGACGACCGTGTCCGAGGACCTCGGGGGCGAGGCCGCCCTGCGCGAGCTGGCCGAGGAGGGGCTGCCGATCCTCCTCGACTGGGTCCCCAACCACATGGCGGCGACCGACGACAACCGCTTCTGGCGCGACCCCGAGCTGCGCGAACGGTTCTTCGACCTCGACCGCCGGACCGGACGCCACCGGCGGTTCTTCGACATCGACGACCTCGCCGGGGTGCGCCAGGAGGACCCGGAGGTGTTCGCCGAGACCCATCGAACCGTGCTGCGGCTCGTGCGCCAGGGGGTCGTCGACGGCTTGAGGATCGACCACCCGGACGGGCTCGCCGACCCCGCCGGCTACCTGCGCCGGCTGCGCCAGGGCGGAGCCAGGCGCGTGTGGGTGGAGAAGATCCTCGAGCGCGGCGAGGAGCTGCGCGACTGGCCGGTCCAGGGCACGGTGGGCTACGAGTTCCTGAACGACGCGGCGGGCGTGTTCGTCGACCCGGCGGGCGAGCGCGATCTCACCGATCTGTGGGTGGAGCTGAGCGGCGACGCGCGGCCGTTCGCCGAGTGGGCCGCGGAGGGCAAGCACGAGCAGGCGGCGGGCACGTTCGCGTGGGAGCTCGAGCGCCTGCGGTCAGAGCTCGACCGCGACGACCTGACCGACGCCGTCGCCTCGCTGCCGGTCTACCGGAGCTACGCGGAGCCGTGGTCGGGGCTCGTGGAGGACGCCGACCGGGCGGCGGTAGCCGGCCTTCCCGCCGATCTGCGGCGGATCCTCCTGCTCGAGGAGCCGGGGCACGACTCGTTCGTGACCCGCTTTCAGCAGACGACGCCGCCGGTGATGGCCAAGGGCGTCGAGGACACGGCGTTCTACCGCTACCTGCGGCTGCTCGCGCTGAACGAGGTCGGCGGAGATCCGGGCCGGTTCGGCCTGTCGGTGGAGGGGTTCCATACGGCGTGCGCCGGGCGCGCGGCGCGGTTCCCCCGCGGCCTGCTCGCCTCGCAGACGCATGACACGAAGCGCTCCGGCGACGTCCGCGCCCGTCTCGGCGCGCTCTCGGGAATGGCGGCGGACTGGCGCGCCGCGGTCGCCGACTGGCGGCGCCTGGCCGAGCCGCTTCGCGCCCGCGGCGCGCCGGACGCGGTCGAGGAGTACCTGATCTTCCAGACCCTCGTCGGCGCCTGGCCGCTCGAGGCCGACCGGCTGACGGGCTACCTCGAGAAGGCGCTCCGGGAGGCCAAGCGGCACACGAACTGGCTCGACCAGGACCGGGACTACGAGGGTCGCGTCCTCGGCTTCGCCCGCGCGCTCTACGACCACGAGGCGTTCCGCGCCAGCTTCGACCCCTTCGCGGCGCGCGTGGCGGCGGCGGGGGAGCGCGCGGCGCTCGGTCAGCTCGCGCTGAAGCTGACCTCCCCGGGAGTCCCCGACATCTACCAGGGCGACGAGCTCACGTCGCTGGCGCTCGTCGATCCCGACAACCGCCGCCCGGTGGACTGGGACGCGCGCCGAGCCGCGCTCGCCGACGTGCGCGGCGGCTCCGGGCCCCTGACCGGCGACGTTCTCAAGCTCGCGACGATCGTGCGGCTGCTCGAGCTCCGGGGCCGGCGCCCCGATCCCTTCGCGGGCGCCTACGCGCCGGTGGACGCCGGGCCGGACTGCGTCGCCTACCTCCGCGGCGCCGCCGAGGTGCTCGTCGTCGTGCCCCTCCGGGGGGGCCGATGGTCGCTCGAGCTCCCGAGGGAGGCGGCGGGCGTCTGGCGCGACGTGCTCACGGGGGTCCAGCGACGCCTCGGGGCGGGCGCTTCGGGCGTCGAGGGGCTGCTCGAGGACCCCTGGCCGTTCGCCGTGCTCGAGCGCGCGTAGCGGCTCGGCGAGCGGCCCATGGTCGCGCGGAAGTCGTTGATGAAGTGCGCCTGGTCGCTGTAGCCGAGCCGCGGCGGCTTTCGACGGTCGAGTGGTTCGCGAGTGACCGTATAGGTCACCTACGAACCACTCGATGGCCGCGGCGCGGCCGAACCCGCCCCTCGTGGCCGTCGTTCGTCGTGGCAGGATCTGTGGGAGATTCGTCCTTGCGGACAAGAGCCGCGAGCCCGATGATGGCCACGTCATGGCCCCTCGCGAGATCGTCATCGTCGTCTTCGACGGCGTGCAGTCGCTCGACCTCACCGGGCCGCACGAGGTGTTCAGCGGGGCGCACGCGGCGATGGAGCACGCCGGCGCCACCGGGCGTGGCTACCGCCTCACCGTCGCCAGCCGCGACGGGCAGCCGCTGCGAAGCTCGAGCGGCCTCGGCCTGGTCCCCGACGTCGCGCTCGCCGACGCGCCGACGCGGATCGACACCCTGATCCTCGCGGGGGGGTCGGGCTCGCGCGCCGCCGCCCGCGACCGCGAGCTCGTCGACTGGGTCCGCGAGCGCGGCGCCCGGGCGCGCCGCGTGGCCTCC
>JAOPZQ010000289.1 GCA_025964075.1 Solirubrobacterales bacterium
CATTGCGCCGGTGGGCGAACGCCGCCCGCACCAGCCCGCGGAGCTCGGGCGAGGGCGCCGGGCCGCGGCGGTCGAGCCGCACCAGCACCGAGTCGACGTTCGGCACCGGGTGGAAGACGGTGCGGGGGATCGCGCGCACGACACGCACGTCGCAGGCGAGCTGCGCGATCGCGCTCGGCACGCCGTAGAGCGGCGTCCGCGGAGCGGCGGCGAGGCGCTCCCCCACCTCCTTCTGCACCATCGCCAACCACACGGTGACCTCGTCGAGCTCCTCGATCGTGCGGAGGATCGCGGTCGCGGCGATGTTGTAGGGCAGGTTGGCGACGACCTTCGTCGGCGCCGGGTCGAGGCCGCGCAGATCGAGCGACAGCGCGTCGGCCAGGTGGAGCGTCGCGTTCGCGAACGGGTCGAGGGCCTCGCGCAGAGGCGCCTCGAGGCCGCGGTCGAGCTCGACGACGTGGACGTGCTTCACCCGCGCGGCGAGGTGCTCCGAGAGCACGCCGAGGCCGCCGCCGATCTCGAGGACGACGTCGTCGGGGCCGAGGTCCGCCGCTCGCGCGATGACGTCGAGGATGTTCGAGTCGATGAGGAAGTTCTGACCGAGGTCGCGGTTGGGGCGCACGCCGTAGGCCCGCATCCGGCGCAGGCTGGGCTGGGAGCTTGGACGGGGGGATGCCGCCGGGGTCGTCCGCGAACCCGGACGGCGAGAGGCCGGCGGCATCACCAGCGCAGGAGCGCGGCGGCGTTCCGCTCGAGCGCCGCCTCGAGCGCCTCGTAGCTCGTGCCCCGCTCCTCGGCCAGCGCCCGCGCCGTGTGGACGACGAAGGCCGGCTGGTTGCGCTCCTTGCGCACCGGCTGGGGCGTGAGGTAGGGCGCGTCGGTCTCGACGAGCACCCGCTCCTCGGGCACCCGGGCCGCCGCCTCGCGCAGCTCCTGCGCCTTGGGGTAGGTGACGTTGCCCGCGAACGAGATCCACCAGCCGTGCTCGAGGCACTCGTCCAGGCGGTCGGGCATCGAGAAGCAGTGGAGGATCACCTCGACGCCGCCGGCGCGCTCGGCGAGCGTCTCGATCGTGTCGTCCGCCGCCTCGCGGGTGTGGACGATGAGCGGCTTGCCGGTCTCCCGCGCGAGCTCGATCTGAGCGTGGAAGGCGCGTTCCTGGTCGGCGCGGGGTGCGGTGTCACGGTAGTAGTCGAGGCCGGTCTCGCCGACGGCCACGCATCGCGGGTGCGCGGCGAGCGCCTGCAGGTCCGCGAGGTCCGCGTCGTCGAAGCCGGTGGCGTGGTTCGGGTGGCGCCCGATCGCGGCGTAGACCTGAGGGAACGCCTCGGCGGCGGCGAGCGCCTGGCGACAGCTGTCGGGATCCATCCCGACCGTGAGGATCCGCGTCACGCCGGCGGCGGCGGCCGCCGCCACCAGCTCGGCGTCGTCCGGCCCGCACGAGCCCAGGTGCGTGTGCGAGTCGATCACCCGCGGGTTCTGGTCGGCGCCCCCAGCTTCGGGAACAGCGGCGCGAGCGCGCTCACCCGCGCGCCCGACCCGCCCGCCCCCAGACGCGCCGCCTCGTAGTCCGTCCGCTCCTGGCCGAGGGCGGCGAGCAGCGTCGTCGTGCTCGCGGGCAGGTACGGGTGCAGGAGGACGGTGACGACGCGCAGCCCCTCGACGAGTGTGGCGAGGGTGCGGTCGAGGTCGCCCGCCTGCGCCTCGTCCTTGGCCTGCTGCCACGGCGCGCGCTCCTCGACGTAGCGGTTGAGGCGCCGCACGCGCTGCCAGATCCGCTCGAGCGCCTGCGTGAGCTCGGCGCGGTCGAGCAGGCTCGCGACGTCGGCGGCGAGGTCGTCGAAGTCCTTCGTCACCTCGGGGTCGAGCTCCGCTTCGGGCACGACGCCGCCGCGGTAGCGCTCGACCATCGCCAGCGTGCGGGAGGCGAGGTTGCCGTAGTCGTTGGCGAGCTCGGTCTCGTACCGGGCGGCGAAGCCGTCGACCGAGACCGCCCCGTCCTGCCCGAATGAGACCTCGCGGAAGCAGTAGTAGCGCAGCGCGTCGGCGCCGAAGTTCTCGATGATCTCGAACGGGTCGAGGACGTTGCCGAGCGACTTCGACATCTTGCGCAGCTCGCCCTCGGGTTGGCCGTCGCTCTCCGCACGCTCGCGCATGAGCAGGTAGCCGTGCACGAACACGTGCTCCGGCAGCGGCAGGTCGGCCGCCATCAGCATCGCCGGCCAGAAGACGGTGTGGAACTTGAGGATGTCCTTCCCGATGATGTGGAAGGTCGCGGGCCAGAAGCGGTCGCGCAGGTCCTCGCCGGGGCGGGCGTAGCCGAGCGCCGTGTAGTAGTTGAGGAGCGCGTCGAACCAGACGTAGAACACGTGCTCCGGCTCCCACGGCACCGGCACGCCCCAGCTCAGCTTCGCCCGCGAGAGCGACACGTCCTGCAGCCCGCTGCGGATGAACGAGTGCGCCTCGTTGAACCGCGTCTCCGGCATCACGAAGTCGGGACGCTCGGCGTACAGGCGCTCGAGCGGCTCCTGGAACGTGGAGAGTCGGAAGAACCAGTTCTCCTCCGACTCCCATTCGAGCGGGATCCCGTGGATCGGGCAGGTGTTGCCCGCCGCGATCTCCGCCTCGGTCTTGAAGTCCGCGCACTTCGGGCAGTACCAGCCCTCGTACAGCGCCTTGTAGGTGTGGCCGTTGTCGTGGATCCGCTGCATGACCTCCTGGACCAGGCGACCGTGCTCGGGATCGGAAGTGCGGATGAAGAAGTCGTTAGTGACGTCGATCTGCGGCATCAGCGCGCGGAAGCGCGCCGCGTTGCGATCGGCGAGCTCGCGGGGCGTGACGCCCTCCGCCTCGGCGGCGCGGGCCACCGGCTCGCCGTGCTCGTCGGTGCCGGTGAGGAAGAAGACGTCCTCCCCGCGCTGCCGGTGGTGCCGGGCGAGGATGTCCGCGCCGATCGTCGTGTACGCATGGCCGAGGTGCGGCTGCGCGTTCACGTAGTAGATCGGCGTCGTGACGTAGAAGCTCATTGGACCGCTTACGTTATCGGCCGGCCGTGAGGGCGATGGGACGGTTCGAGCCTCGGGCGCGCGCTGGCCGCGGTCAGCTCTCGCCGAGCAGCTTGCGCTTCTGCGCCTCGAACTCCGCGTCCGTGAGCGCGCCTTCGCCGTGCAGCTCGGCAAGGCGCTCGAGGCGGCTCAGCATGTCGCCGGTGCCGCCCGCCCCGGGCGATGCGGCCGGGCTGGTCGGCGCGGGCGGCCGCACGACCGGCGCCGTGGCGAACGCGCCGGAGAGCCTCACCGCCGAGCTCATCGGCATGATCGAGCTGCCGGTGCCGAAGCTGAGCCGCGAGGACGACCGGCTGTCGCGCGCCGAGGACGCGACTCCGAAGAGGCCGGCGAGGCCCATCGGGATGAAGATCGCCCCGACGATGATCCCGCCCGCGGTCGAGCCCGTGCTGCTCGTGTGCGCGGGGCCGATCGCGGCGAGCAGAGCGGCGGCGCCGGCCAGGGTGAACCCGAGGACCCACACGACGATTCCGAGCCCCGGCCCGGTGCGATCGGCGGCGCGGCTCCCGTACCACACGCCGACGGCGATGAGGGTGCCGAAGATCCCGCCCATCAAGCCGAGGATGTGTCCGCCGGTGCCCTTGGGGCACGGGCGCGCCGAGATGTACGGGCCGCCCGACGCGCATGTGCCGGTGCGAATGAGGTGATAGAGCGCCCAGCTGAACGCGACGAGCGATGCGCCCGCGAGGACGAGGCCGAAGAGCGTGCCGAGCCGTCTCATTGCTGCGCGCACCTCGCGAGCTGGGCGGTCGTGGTCGCTCTCTGGAAGCACCGTTGGTAGCGCGCGGCGCGGCGCCGCCCCGCGCGCTGGATCGCGGCGTCGCGGCGCTGGACCTGGCGGGCCT
>JAOPZQ010000166.1 GCA_025964075.1 Solirubrobacterales bacterium
GCGGCTACCTCCAGTCCCTGCTCGACTCGCTGTTCTAGATCCACCTGCCGAACGCGATCTCCCAGCCGCCGGGCCAGGGCGGCACGGCCAACCTGCCCGCGGTGGTGCTCGTCCTCGCCATGACCGCGATCCTCCTCCGCGGCGCCCGCGAGAGCACGCGCGTCAACGCCGGGATGGTCCTGATCAAGGTCGCGGTGCTGCTGTTCTTCATCATCGTCGCCGCGACCGCCTTCCACAGCCGCAACCTGCATCCGTTCGCGCCGCACGGGTTCGGCGGAACGGTCGACGCCGCCGCGCTGATCTTCTTCGCCTACATCGGCTTCGACGTGGTCTCCACCGGCGGGGAGGAGGCGCGCAACCCCGCGCGCGACCTGCCGATCGGCATCATCGGCTCGCTCGGGATCGCGACCGTCCTCTACATCCTCGTGGGCCTCGTCGCGGTCGGGGCGGCGCCGGCGGCGAAGCTCGCCGGCCAGCAGGCCCCGCTGGCCGTGGCGCTCCAGTCCGGCGCCGGTGTCGGCTCGTGGGCGATCGACATCCTCGACGTCGGCGCGCTCGTGGCGATCGCCAGCGTCGTCCTCGCGCTGCTCTACGGGCAGAGCCGGGTGATGTTCGCCATGTGCCGCGACGGCTTGCTGCCGCGCGCGTTCGCCCGCGTGTCACGGGAGCGCCGCGTGCCCTATCTGATCGTGATGACGTTCGGCGCGATCGCCGCGCTGCTCGCCGCGGTGATCCCGCTCAAGGACCTCGCCGAGCTCGTCAACATCGGCACGCTGTTCGCGTTCGTCATCGTCAACGTCGGCATCGTCTGGCTCCGGCACGCCCGGCCCGGCCTCGAGCGTCCGTTCCGCGTGCCGCTGGCCGAGCTGTCGCTGCGGCCGCTCCGGCTGCCGATCTTCCCCGGCCTCGGCGTCGCGCTCTCCGTCTACCTGATGACCCGGCTGCCGGGCGTGACCTGGGCGCGGTTCTTCGCGTGGATGGCGATCGGGCTCCTGATCTACGCGTTCTACGGCTATCGCCATTCGCGCCTGCGCCGCGAGAGCGTCGGCGGCGAGAAGAACCTCGCCGGCCCTAGCGGACCCCGAGCTCGCGTCGGTACTGGTGGCGGTACCGCGAGCGGGCGTCGAGCACGCGCGTGACGTAGGCCCGGGTCTCCGGGAACGGGATCGACGACACGGACAGCGTCTGGCCGCCGTTCAGCCAGCGGTCGACGTTGGTCTCCCCCGCGTTGTAGGCGGCGATCGCCGGCACCTCGCGGCCGCCGTAGCGATCGATCAGGTAGCGCAGGTAGTAGGAGCCGTAGGCGATGTTCACCTGGGGCGTCGCGAGATCGGACGCGACGAAGGCCGTGCCGCCCGAGCGTCTGGCCAGGAACTCGGCGGTCGAGGGCAGGATCTGCATGAGGCCCTCCGCGCCCGCCGGTGAGGTGCGGGGCGAGAACTTCGACTCGGCGTAGATCACGGCGGCGATCAGCGCCGGATCGAGGTGCTTGGCGCTCGCCTGCTGGCGGATGATGTCCTCGTGCTGGAGCGGTAGCTCGAGCGCCCGGACGGCGTGCTTGACCGTGGGAGCGAGGACCAGCGCGACCAGGCCGATCAGGGCCACGCCGGCGAGCCCGACGAGCGTGCGGCGACGCCGCTGCTGAGCGCGGCGGGCGGCCGTACGACGCTGGACCGCCACCGAGGGGCGCGAAGCGCGGGCGAGAGCCGGGCGCGAGCTCACCCCACCCAGGATGACACGTACGGTCGACGGTATGTGAGCCGGCGCGTCATTTGCGCACCTCGGCGAGCACCTCGGCGAGGCGCCGTTCCAGGTCCTCCTCGGTGCCGTCGTTCGTCACGGCATAGGTCGCCCGGGCCGCCTTCTCGCCCTGGCTGAGCTGGCGTGCGGTGCGCTCGTCGACAGCGGTGTGCCCGCGCGCGGAGGCCCGTTCGGCCCGCAGCTCCTCGGGCGCGACGACCGCGATCGTCGCGTCGTACATGCCGGCCATGCCGGCCTCGAAGAGCAGCGGGGTCTCGACGACGAGCGCCGGCGGCGCCGGGTCACGGCGGCCCTGCTCGGCACGCCATTCGAAGACCCGTGCGCCGACGCGCGGCCACAGCAGGCCCTCGAGCCAGGCGCGCTCCTCGGGATCGGCGAACGCGTGGGCGGCGACCGCGTGCCGGTCGACGCGGCCGGCCGGCGCGACCTCCTTGCCCCACCGGTTGACCACCTCGTCGCGCACCTCGTCGCTCTCGTAGAGCTCATGCACCACTCGATCCGTCGAGAGCACCGCGGCACCGAGGCGCTCGAGCGCGGCCAGCGCGGTCGACTTGCCGGCGCCGATTCCGCCCGTCAGGGCGAGGAAGGGAGGCTCAGGCCTTGCCGGCTTCGTCATCCGCGGCCGGCGCGACGGCCTCCGGAGCGGGCTCGGCCTCCGGAGCGGCCTCCGCCTCGGGCTCGACCGCGGCCGGAGCGGCCTCCGCCTCGGGCTCGACCGCGGCCGGAGCGGCCTCCGCCTC
>JAOPZQ010000335.1 GCA_025964075.1 Solirubrobacterales bacterium
GGTGCCCGTGCTCATCGACTTCTGGGCCCCGTGGTGCGGGCCCTGCCGGTGGATCGCGCCGGTCGTCGAGCGCCTCGCCGAGGATCACGCGGGGCAGCTCAAGGTCGTGCGCCTGAACGTCGACGAGGCGCCCGAGGTCTCCGCCCGCTGGTCGATCCAGGGCATCCCCCTCCTCGTCCTCGTCCGCGACGGCGAGGAAGTCGCGCGCCAGGCCGGCGCGCCGCCGCCGGCGGCGCTGCGGGACTGGGTCGAGCGCGGTCTGACCGAGACCTCGAAGTCGACAACATGATCTGAGCTCCAAAGGAGGGCGATGTGTCCGGCCATCTGACGAGAGTGCTCTGCGTGGCCGAGCCGCGCGGCTCGGTGCCCGCGCTCGAGGCCGCGCTCGAAGTGGCGCGGACGCGCGAGGTTCAGGCCGTCGCCGTCGTCGGCGACCTGGCCGGCGACGCCGGCGACTACCGCGCGCTGTTCGAGAGCCTCGGGCATGCCGGCCTTCCCACCTACTGGGTGCCCGGCCCCGGCGACGCCCCCGTCGGCGACTACCTCCGCGAGGCGCACAACATGGAGGTCGTCTTCCCCCTCCTCCACGGCGTCCACGGCACGGCGGCGTTCGCGCCGGGCGACGTCGTGTTCGCGGGGCTCGGCGGCCACGTCGACGACGACCCGGACGCGCCGCGCGACGAGGGCCAGCGCCTCCGCTATCCGCGCTGGGAGGCCGAGTACCGCCTGAAGCTCCTCGACGAGCTCCCCGAGCACGACCGCGTGCTGCTGTTCTCGACGCCGCCGGCGCACAAGGGCCGGGGGACGCCCGGGAGCGAGGTGCTCGCCGAGCTCACGGGCACGTATCGCCCACGGCTCGTGGTGACCGGCGGCGAGCGGGGCACCGCGATGCTGGGCCGCACGCTCGTCGTGGCACCCGGGAGCCTCGCCGATCGCCGGTACGCGATCGCCGACATCCGCGCTCGCGAGGCCGTGTGCGAGGAGCTCGGCGTCACCGCCGGCTGAGCTCGCGCGCCGGCGTCCGGACCCGCCGCACCACCGCGAGGAAGTCGAGCAGGCTCGGGGCACCGCGCCGCCGACCGCTAGATGCTTGACTCCACCTGGTGCCGCGCGAGGTCACCCGCTCCTGGCTGATGGACATGGACGGCGTGCTCGTGCGCGAGGGGGTGGCGGTCCCCGGCGCCGACCGCTTCCTGACGCGCCTGCGCGAGCTCGACCTGCCGTTCCTCATCCTCACGAACAACTCGATCTACACGCGCCGCGACCTCTCGGCGCGGCTGCGACTCGCCGGCCTCGACGTCCCCGAGGACGCGCTCTGGACCTCGGCGCTGGCCACGGCCGGCTTCCTCGCGGACCAGCGGCCGGGCGGGACGGCGTTCGTCATCGGCGAGTCCGGACTGACGACGGCCCTCCACGAGGCCGGGTACACGCTGTCGGACGTCGAGCCCGACTACGTCGTCCTCGGCGAGACCCGGACCTACAGCTTCGAGCGCATCACCCGGGCGATCCGCCTGATCATCGGGGGCGCGCGGTTCATCTCCACGAACCCGGACCCGACCGGGCCCTCGCCCGACGGTCCGCTCCCCGCGACCGGGTCGGTGGCGGCGCTCATCAGCCGGGCAAGCGGTCACGAGCCCTACTTCATCGGCAAGCCCAACCCGCTGATGATGCGCTCCGCGCTGAACGACCTCGCCGCCCACTCCGAGACGACCGCGATGATCGGCGACCGCATGGACACGGACGTCGTCGCCGGGATCGAGGCCGGGCTCGAGACGATCCTCGTCCTCACCGGCGTCACCACCCGCGCGGAGGCGGAGCGCTTCCCCTTCCGCGCGTCACGCATCGTCGACTCGGTCGCCGACCTCGTGGACGACCTTCAGAAGAGCGCCTCGGTGTAGCTCCGCGGGAGCTCGGCCAGCACGTGGGGACGGAGCGCTCGTAGCGCCACGTGTGGGTCCTGCGCGTCCTCGAGCGCCCTCATGGTCGCTGCTCCGTGAGCCAGTCCCAGGCGCGGCGGAGCGCCGCCTCGAGCGAGCTCCCAGGCCCGCCTTGCCGCCGTCCCGCTCGGTCGCTGGGATCGTGCAGGTCGGAGCGCTCGACGGCGAGGACGACCCCGCGCTCGCGGATCTCGGCGATCTGGTCGGGCGCGGCGTAGAGATGGCGGCCGGGCAGCGGATGGGTGTGGATGACGATCCCCTCGAAGATGCCCTCGGCGACCATCACGTGCTCGACGACGCCGATCCGGTCGCCGTCGCGCTCGTAGACCGGCGTGCCCTCGTCGAGCGCGAGGAAGGCGACCTGGTCTCCGAGCTCCTCCGGGGTGGGCGGCGCGTGCCTCCTCACCGCGGCTCATGACATCCGGCGGACGGCACGCCTCGGCCAATAGGGCGCCCGGCGGCGCGGGCAAGCGCGCTACGTGGTCATGGCCGCCTGCGCTCGAGCCGCTCCAGCTTGGCGCGATCGGTGATCAGGTCGATCTCGGCGATGCGGTCGCCGGCGACGGTGATGCCGGCCACGCCGATGAGGCGGTCGCCGGAGGTCACGACCAGGCCGGCTCCCCCGTTGACGATCGCCGGGTGCGCCAGCGCGACGAACGGGCGCCCACGGGCGATCGCGTAGCGGGCCACGGCCTCGGCGCCGACGATGGGCTCCTCCGCGCGCGGCGCGGTCCCACCGGCGTCCGTGTTGAACACCACGGCGGGGTCGAGCACCGCGACCAGTGCATCGAAGTCTCCCTCACGCGCCGCGGCGAGGAAGGCGTCGACGAGCTCGCGCTGGCGCGGCAGGTCGGCGTCGGCGGCCGGCGCGCCCCGCACC
>JAOPZQ010000363.1 GCA_025964075.1 Solirubrobacterales bacterium
TGGGTGTCGCTCAAACCTCTCGAGCCGGCGCGGTGGTGTCGCGAGGATCGATGGGCGCGGGGGTGTTGGTGGCGGGTTGATCCCGCCGTGTGACACGATTTCGCGGGTGACCAGCAGACCCGCCGCAGCCCTCGCCCGCGGCGCGCACGTGTCGGCCGGGCACCTGTTCAACCTTCAGCACTCGCTGCACCGAGCTGGTCGGCGTGCCGCCCAGCGTCTATCGGCGCGAGGCGACGCGCGCGACGGCGGGGATGCCGCCGTGCGTGGCGAAGCAGGTGACCAGACCGGTCAGGAATCGAGAAGCGCGCACCCCCCAGCCGCACCTAGCATGACCGCCATGGACATCACCATCCACCAGACCTTGCTCCCGCACGACGACCCGGACGCATCCCTGGCCTTCTATCGCGACACCCTCGGCTTCGAGGTCCGCAACGACGTCGAATACGGCGGGATGCACTGGATCACGGTCGGCCCCCCCGACCAGCGCGGCACGTCCATCGTCCTGTACCCGCCGGCCGCCACCCCCGGCATCACCGACGACGAGCGCCGCACCATCGCCGAGATGATGGCCAAGGGGACCTACGCCAGCATCAACCTGGCCACCACCGACCTCGACGGCACCTTCGAGCGGCTGCAGGCCGGCGACGCCGAGGTCGTCCAAGAGCCGACCGAGCAGCCCTACGGCGTTCGCGACTGCGCCTTCCGCGATCCCGCGGGCAACCTCATCCGCATCCAGGAGCTGCGCTGAGCCGTCCGGCATTCGCACCTCGCCGAGCCCGGTAGCTCTCGACCGTGTAGGCGCGCTCGCCGGGCTTCTGCTCGTTGCTGACGGATGCCGATGCCGGTCGCGAAGCAGGTCCAGGTCGCTAGCGTGCACCGCGTGCTGATCGGACGGCGCACGCTCGACCAGATCGTGGCCGGCGAGGTCGACCTCGCGTTCCGCCGCTGGGAGCGCCCGCGCGTGCGGCCGGGGACGCGGCTGCGCACCGCGGTCGGCCTGATCGCCGTCGACGCGATCGAGCAGGTCGACCCCTCGACGGTCAGCGCCGAGGACCTGCGCCGCGCGGGGATTCCGCTACAGGCCGAGGACGAGCGGCCGCTGTGGCGGATCGCGCTGCGATACGACGGCCCCGACCCGCGCGTCGCCCTGCGCGAGGACCAGCGCCTCGACGCCGAGCAGCTCGAGGCGCTGCGCGCTCGCCTGGCGCGCTTTGACGTGCAGAGCGCGCACGGCCCGTGGACGCGCCAGACGCTCACGCTGATCGCGCAGCAGCCGGCGACGCTGGCGGCCGACCTCGCTGCGCAGCTGGGCCGCGAGAAGCTCCCGTTCAAGCGCGACGTGCGCAAGCTCAAGGAGCTGGGGCTGACCGAGAGCCTGCAGACCGGCTATCGCCTGAGTCCGCGCGGACGAGCGCTGCTCGACGCGCTATAGGGAAGCTCGGGCGATCGCAACAGAACTCTAAGGCCGAAACGGTCGCGGCGGGCCTAGACTGAAGCTGCATGGTCCAGGTCGTGAGAGACGCGGCTGGGGCGCCGATTGAAGCCCGGAGACTGACGAAGCGCTACCGCGAGGTACCGGCGGTGGACGGAGTCGACGTGACGGTGCTGCCCGGGGAGATCTACGGGTTCCTGGGGCCGAACGGCGCCGGGAAGACGACGACGATGCGCATGCTGCTCGGCCTGGTGCGTCCCGACGCCGGCACGATCAGGTTGTTCGGCCGTGATCCCAAAGAGGATCTGCTCGCGGCGCTGAAGGGCGTGGCGGGCATCATCGAGGAGCCGCGCCTGTACTCGTACCTGAGCGGACGGGCCAACCTGCGGATGCTGGCCGACTTCGACCGCTCGGGGGTCGATCGCGCGTTCGTCGAGGAGGTGCTGGAGACCGTCGAGTTGCGCGA
Organism: Solirubrobacterales bacterium; assembly: GCA_025964075.1. Classification (GTDB taxonomy): domain Bacteria; phylum Actinomycetota; class Thermoleophilia; order Solirubrobacterales; family Solirubrobacteraceae; genus JAOPZQ01. The sequence continues at coordinate 1,899 of JAOPZQ010000363.1, forward strand.
CCGCGCCGGCGATCGCGTCCGCGAGTACTCACAGGGGATGCGCCAGCGGCTCGGGATCGCAGCGTGCCTCGTGCGGCGGCCGCGGCTGCTGATGCTCGACGAGCCCGCCAACGGTCTCGATCCGGCGGGGATCCGGTACCTGCGGCGGCTGCTGCGCCGGCTGTCGGCCGACGGGATCACCGTGTTCCTGTCGAGCCATCTGCTCGCCGAGGTGCAGGAGCTGTGTGCGCGGGTGGCGATCGTCGCCGCCGGCCGGATCGTGTACGAAGGCGAGATCGACGAGCTGCGGGCACGGGCCGGCCGGCGCTACCGGCTGACGGCGGCGGCGCTCGAGCGCGCCGCCTCGGTGTGCGCGGCGGTGCCCGGGATCTCGGACGTCGCGATCGTCGACGAGCACGTGACGTTCGCCGTCGACGCGGACGAGGCGCTGCTCGCCCTCACGCGCGGGTTGGCCGAGGCGGACATCGCGATCCTCGCGCTCGTGCCCGAGCAGCTGACGCTCGAGCGCGTGTTCTTCGAGCTCACCGAGGGACCCGCGGAGCGCGAGACGGTGCCCGCGTGATCGGCGGCACGCTGATCGCCTATCGCTGGGAGCTCGTGAAGCTCGTCGCCCAGCGGCGGACGTGGCTGGGCATGCTGACGGCGGCCGTCGGCCCGATCGTCTACCTGCTGCTCGAGCTCGCGCAGGGCCCGCCGGGAGCGCCGCTGGCGAACAACCTCGGCCATACGGGCGTGGGCTTCGCCCTGGTCGTCTTCAAGCTGATCGCCGTCGTCGGTCCGGCGATCATCGTCGCGCTGATCGCCGGCGACATCGTCGCCAGCGAAGACATGGAGGGCACCCTCAAGACGATCCTCACCCGGTCGCTGCGCCGAGGCGAGGTGCTCGCCGGCAAGCTGTTGGCGCTCTTCACCTACCTCGCGGCGGCGATGGCCCTCTTCTTCGTCGTGTCGACCGTCGGCGGAGTCATCGCTTGGGGCTTTCACCCGCTCCTCAACATCTCGGGCAGCCGACTTTCCGCGCTGCACGCGCTGGCGCTCGACGTACCCGCGGTCGCCGTCTACTGCCTCCCCGTGCTCGCGCTCGCCAGCTTCGGTCTGTTCCTGTCCGTCGTCACGCGCCAGAGCGTCGCCGCCATCGGCGGGACGCTGATCTACGCGATGGCACTACAGGGAGTCGCGGCGATCTCCGCGATCCGCTCGGCGCATCCGTTCCTGCTCACCAACCAGTTCACCGCCTGGCACGACCTCTTCCAGACGCCGACAGCGAGCGGCGCGATCGTCCGCTCGCTGTGGGTCTCGGCCGCCTTCGCGCTGCCGCCGCTCGTCGCGGCGTGGGTGGTGTTCAATCGCCGCGACATCGCGAGCTGAGGGAGAGGGAATGACCGACACCGCAAACACGACTCGCATCACCGAGGTCGGGACCGTGTTCGTCCCGGTGGCCGACCAGGACCGAGCGCTGGACTTCTACCTCGACAAGCTCGGGTTCGAGAAGCGCGTCGACTTCACCTACGGCGGGGCAGTCGCTGGATCGAGGTGGCCCCGCCGGGCGCGGCGAACACGATCGCGCTCGTCCCGCCGAGCGAGGGGGCGTCCGCCGGCGGCGACGAGGCCTACTGCGCGTTCGCGACCGAGGACATCGAGGCCGATCACTCGACCCTCCGCGCCAGCGGTGTCGACGTGGACGCGGAGATCGCCCGCACGGGGAAGCGCAGATCGGGGCTTGTCTCGACGGACGTCAGCATCGGCGATCCAGTGCCGTCACAGTTCTTCTTCCGCGACATCGACGGGAACCGCTTCCTGATCGTCCAGCCGGACTGACACCGGCTCGGCCGTTTGCGAGGACGCGCCGATCTGGTCTATGGTCGGCGCGTGAAGGCCTCGGCCGAGCAGACCGCTGACGTCGCGGGCGAGCCTGCGGCGGCCGCGGTCGCGCCGGCCG
>JAOPZQ010000365.1 GCA_025964075.1 Solirubrobacterales bacterium
CGCGACTGACGCGGGCGCTGCGCGGGCGCAACCCGGAGGCGGCGATTCAGCGGGCGGCGCAGGCGGTGCCCGACTGGTCGAGCGGGACGCGGATCGCCGGGGCGCTGGCCGAGTTCAACGCCCGCCACGGGCGGCGCGGCCTCGCGCGCGGCGCGATCGTCGTGATCCTCTCGGACGGTTGGGAGCGCGGCGAGCCGGAGCTGCTCGGCCGGGAGATGGAGCGCCTCGCGCGGCTCGCGCACCGGATCGTCTGGGTCAACCCGCGCGCGGCGTCGCGGAGCTTCGCCCCGCTGACCGGCGGCATGGCGGCCGCGCTGCCGTTCTGCGATGCGCTCCTGAGCGGCCACAGCCTCGCCGCGCTCGAGGACGTCGCCGCGGCGATCGCCGCCGACCCCTGAACCCGACGCGAGGAGTCCCATGGAGTTCGACAACAAGTTCACGGTCGCCGCGCCCATCGAGGAGGTGTGGTCGGCGATCCTCGACCTCGAGCGCGTGGCCCCGTGCGTGCCGGGCGCCCAGGTCCTCGAGCAGACGGGCGAGAACGCCTACAAGGTGGCGATCAAGGTCAAGCTCGGGCCGATGTCGATGACCTACCGCGGCGACGTCGAGATCGTCGACCGTGACGACGCCGAGCACCGGGCGCAGATGAACGCCAAGGCGACGGAGGCCCGCGGTCAGGGCACCGCGAACGCCGGCGTCGAGATGCGCCTGGCGGAAGAGAACGGTGGCACGACGGGCACGATCCACTCCGACGTCGCGATCAGCGGCAAGGCCGCCGCGATGGGTCAGGGCGTTATCGCCGACGTGTCGGGGCGCCTCGTGGACACGTTCGCGCAGAACCTCGCGGCGATGCTCGCCGGTCCGCCCCCGGAGGCGCCGGTGGAGCCGCCGGCGGCCGCCGCTGCGGACGCGACCGTCGCACCGCCGCCGACGGCGCCGGGCCCCGCTCCGCCGCCTGCTGCGGACGGGCTGCCGATCCTGTCCATCGTCGCGAAGGTCCTCGCGCAGCGTCTGCGCGACCCTCGTGTCGCGGTCCCCGCCCTGGCGGCGCTCGTGCTCGTGCTCAGGGCGCTGCGCCGGCGAGGCTGACGGCGGCGGAGCGGGTGTCCCCGCTCCGCCGCTCGTACCTCACAACGACCCGAGCTCAGGCGTAGACGAGCGTGCCGTCGGCCACGGCGGCGTCGGGGCAGGCGCCGGCGCGCAAGCGCTCGGCGAGCTCGACCCGCTGGCGCTGCGTCAGCGATTCGACCGTCCGGGTCTCACGGATCTGCAGCTGGTCGAGCAGCTTCCGGCAGCGCGTCGCCCCCCACCGCCGCTGGCTGGCCAGCAGATCGGCAACGGTCATGCTCTCGACTTCCCACGGGCAGTCGAGCACGACGTCGGCCGCCGTGAGCCCGCCGTCGGCGATCTTCCGCTTCAGGTCGGCGCGCGCGAGCCGCACCCGGTTGGCCCGCGCCAACGCCGTCAGGTGCTGTGGCGCGCCTGATTCCATTACTGCAACTGCGCTCAATGTGAACCCCTCAATCCCCGGTCTGTTGATGTCCGTACCTGACCGAGCGCGCACGCCATCGTTCGCGCGTAAGCGAATGCGTGACCCTCTCATCCTTGCGCCTTACGGCCCCGTCCTGTGCCCCGCCCCAACTGGGCTATCCGCGTACCGGTCGGCGGGGCGAAAAACTACGGCAGGGCCCGCCAGAGGGCAATGCTCTAACGCTAGGACGTTCGCTCAGAGCGTGGTTTTTCTTTCGAGAACGGCTTGTGAAGAATTGGACAAGGAATGCGGGCCGGGAAGCGGGCCGTGCTCGGCCTCGAAGTCCCGCTTCACGTGTTCGAAGGCGCTGAGCGCGCGGTCGAGCGTCGGGCGGTCGTGAGTCGCCATCACGCTCGTGCGCAGCAGCGCGCCGCCCGGGGGAACGGCCGGGTGCACGGCGAGGTTGACGAAGACGCCGGCATCCCACAGCGCCTTCCACAGGAGGCCGGCCTTCCAGTCGTCGCCGACGATCACGGGGACGACCGGCGTGTGGATCACCCGGCCGTCCGGGAAGGCGCCGGGCTCGACCGGCTGGAATCCGACGGCCTTCAGCCCTTCGCGCAGGTAGGAGGCGTTGTCGAGGACGCGGGCGAACAGCGCCGGTCCCTCGTCCGAGCGGCAGATCCGCAGGGCCGCGAGCGCGGCGCCGACGGCGGCGGGCACGCCCGAGGCCGTGAACAGGAACGAGCGCGACTGCGTGCGCAGGAACTCGATCACCTCGGCCGGGCCGGCGATGACGCCGCCGCACGAGGCGAGCGACTTCGAGAACGTCGCCATCCGCAGGTCGACGCGGTCCTCGATCCCGAGGAGCTCGCACGTGCCGGCGCCGCGGGAGCCGAGCACGCCGAGCGCGTGGGCCTCGTCGACCATCAGGCGCGCTCCGTAGCGGCCGGCGAGATCGGCGATGTCGGGGAGCGGCGCGACGTCGCCCTCCATCGAGAAGACGCCGTCGACGACGACGAGCACGCCGCCGCCGTCCTCCTGGGCGCGCTGCAGCGCCTTCTCCAGGCGGTCGAGGCGGTTGTGGCGAAACGGCCGGAGCGTGGCGCGGGAGAGCAGGCAGCCGTCGAGGATCGACGCGTGGTCGGCCGAGTCCGCGATCACCGT
>JAOPZQ010000383.1 GCA_025964075.1 Solirubrobacterales bacterium
CCGCGCGGGCGATGTACTTCTGGTCGAGCATCGCCTTCAGCACGAGGTTCCGGCGCCGCGTCGCCGCCAGCGGGTGCGCGATGGGGTCGAACGCGCTCGGCGACGCGACCATCCCCGCGAGCAGCGCCGCCTCGGGGAGCGTCAGCTGGTGCGCGCACGTGGCGTTGGTGTCGCAGTTCGGGTGCGCCTTGCCGAAGTACGTGCGCGCGGCGGACTCGATCCCGTACGCGCCGTTGCCGAAGTAGGACGAGTTCAGGTACTCGCTGAGGATCTTCTGCTTCGACCACTTGCGCGTGAGGTGGTAGGCGATCGCCGCCTCGCGGAGCTTCTCGAATACCGTCCGGTTGCGCTGCGCGGCGAGGGCGTTCTTGACGAACTGCTGCGTGATCGTCGAGGCGCCCTGGACCGCGGACTGGTTCGTCACGTCGGCCCAGAACGCGCGGCCGATGCCGCGGACGTCGATGCCGGAGTTCGTCCAGAAGCGCTTGTCCTCGATCGCCACGATCGCGCGCACCATGACCGGCGCGATGCTCCGGTAGGGGACGAGGACGACGTTCTGGTTCCCGGTGAGGATCCCCAGCTTCGCGCCGTGGATGTCGTAGAGGACCGAGTTCCGCTCGTTCTTGAACTGCTGGTAGTTCTCGAGCTGCGGAACGTCGGAGGCGACGGCCATCATCATCCCGAACACGGTCGAGACGAACGCGAGCAGCGAGAGGCCGAGCAGGATCAACGTGAGCCGCAGCTTCTTGATCTTCACCGGCTTGCGCCGGCGGCGGAACGGGAAGCGCACGCGACGGCGCGAGCGGGTGGAGTCCGTGTGGGGATCCTCGGTCATACGACTCGACGCCGCGGGTCGATCGGCGGCGTGTGAGGGGCGACCGGCGGCGGCAAGTGTCCGCCCCCCAAGGCGGCGCTGAGTCTACCACCGGGTCGGACGGCGTTACCGCCCGGCACTACCATGCGCCGCGTGCCCGAAAACCCCGCTGCACAGGCCGCATTCCTCGCCCGCAACGCCGTCGACTGCCTGCCCGAGGGCGAGCTCGCGCGGCGCCTCGGCGAGGGCCGGCCGCTGCGCGTCAAGCTGGGGATCGACCCCACGGCGCCCGACATCCACCTCGGCCACACGGTCGTGCTCCAGAAGCTGCGCGAGTTCCAGGACCTCGGCCATCAGGTCGTGCTCATCGTCGGTGACTACACGGGGCGGGTGGGAGACCCGAGCGGGCGCTCGAAGACGCGGCCGGTCCTGAGCGGCGAGGAGATCGACGCCAACGCGGACACGTTCGCACGGCAGGCGGGCAAGGTCCTCGACATGGACCGCGTCGAAGTGCGACGGAACTCCGAGTGGCTCGACATGAAGATGGAGGAGCTGTTCGGCCTCGCGCGCACGACGACGGTCGCCCAGCTGCTCGAGCGCGACGACTTCGCCAACCGCTGGGCCGCGCGCGAGCCGATCTCGGTCCTCGAGCTCCTCTACCCGCTGATGCAGGGCTACGACTCGGTGGCGGTGCAGGCCGACGTCGAGCTCGGCGGCACGGACCAGAAGTTCAACCTGCTGCTGGGGCGCGACATCCAGCGCGAGTACGGCCAGCGCGAGCAGATCGTCCTGACGACGCCGATCCTCGCGGGGATCGACGGCGTGCAGAAGATGTCGAAGTCGCTCGGCAACCACATCGGCGTCACGGAGCCGCCGGAGGAGATCTACGGCAAGACGCTGCGCATCCCCGACGACGCGCTGCCCACCTGGTACGGGCTGCTGCTCGGCTCCGAGCCGCCGGCGGACCTGGGGCCGCGGGACGCCAAGCGCGCCCTGGCGCGCGCGCTCGTCACCCGGTTCTGGGACGAGGCGAGCGCGCACGCGGCCGAGGCGCACTTCGACCGGGTGTTCGTCGCGCACGAGATCCCCGACGACGTCCCCGAGGTCGACGTGCCGGCCGACGGCGGCGGGCCGCTCCACCTGCCGGCCGTGCTCCGCACCCTGTTCGGGCTCTCGACCTCGGAGGCCCGGCGGCTGATCGCGCAGGGCGGGGTCAAGGTCGACGGCGAGCCCATCGCCGAACTCGACGTAGCGCCCGACGCGGTCGACGGTCGGGTGATCCAGGTCGGCAAGCGCCGGTTCGCGCGCGTGAAGCTGGTCTAGATTGACCCTGCACGCCGGCCTGCTGCGGCTCCGCACCGAGGGCGACGGCCAGATCGTCGACATCACCGAAGGCGTGCGGAGCATCGTGCGCACGAGCGAGGTCGAGCGCGGCGTCGTCACGGTCTTCGCGACCGGGTCGACGGTCGCGATCACGACGATGGAGCACGAGCCCGGCGGCGTCGCCGACCTCCAGGCGTCCTCGAGCGCCTGATCCCGCGCGCGGGCGACTACGAGCACAACCGCCGCAACCGCGACACGAACGCCCACGCCCACCTGCGCGCGGCGCTGATCGGCCCGTCGGAGTCGATCCCGCTCGTCGAGGGCGGTCTCGTGCTCGGCACCTGGCAGCAGCTCGTCCTCGTCGATTTCGACGATCGCCCGCGCGACCGCGTCGTTACGGTTCACGTCCTGTCCTGATCTCGATCGATCCTCCGGAGACCCGTGACCAGCGCCGCCCTTGCCGAGCTCCAGCCCGACCTCTACGAGTTCCTGCGCATCCCGTCCGTCTCCTCGGGCGAGGGGAATCCGGAGGGGCTGCAGGCGGCCGCTGAGTGGCTGTGCGCGCGGATCGACGCGGCGGGCGGCACGGTCGCCCTCGAGCAGGTCGGGCGCTCTCCGCTGGTCGTGGGGGAGCTGCGGGCGAGCGCGGATCCGGCCGCGAAGCCGACCGTGATGATCTACGGCCACTACGACGTGCAAGGCCCCGGCCCGCGCGAGCTGTGGGACTCGGAGCCGTTCGAGCCGACGGTCCGGGACGGCCGTCTCTACGCGCGCGGCGCCTCCGACGACAAGGGGAACTTCCTGCCGCTGCTCCACGTGGCCACCCGGCTCGCGCGAGCGGGCGAGCTGCCGGTCAACGTGCGGGTGGTGGTCGAGGGCGAGGAGGAGATCGGCTCGACGTCGGTCGCCCGCTGGGTCCTCGGCGACGAACGCGGTGCCGACTGCGCGATCGTCTTCGACTCCGGGATGCTCGACGAGCGCACGCCCGCGCTGACCCTCGGCACGCGGGGGATCGTCCAGGGCTCGGTCACCGTGACCGTGGGCGAGCGTGATCTGCACTCCGGGGTCTACGGTGGCGCCGTCCTCAACGCGATCCACGTGCTGCACGGGATCCTCGCGGCGGTGGTGCCCGACGCGGCGGGCCGGGTGCCCGAGCCGCTGCGCGCAGGGATCGCGCCGGCGGCGCCGGAGGAGGTCCAGACGTGGGCCCAGCTGCCGGGCGGCGCGGGGGCGATCACCGAGGTCGGCGGCCGGGCCGTGAGCCCGGAGGTCGTCGAGGGGACCGAGTTCTACCGCCGCACCGGGGCGGACACGTCGGTCGACGTCAACGGGATCGCCGGCGGCGACGCCGAGAACCTGCGAACGATCGTCCCGGTCCGCGCGGTCGCGCAGCTCAGCGCGCGCGTCGCGCCGGGGCAGAGCGGCGTCAAGATCCAGGCGACGATCGAGCGCCTCCTTCGCGCCGCCGTGCCGGCGGGAGCCGATGTCGAGCTCGACTTCACTGCGAGCGAGCCGGCCCTGTTCGACGCCCGCGAGCCCGCCATCCGACTCGCGCGTGCGGCGCTCGAGCGGGCCTGCGGCGCGGCCCCCGCCCTCGTCCGCACCGGGGGCAGCCTGCCGATCCTGGCGGCCCTGTCGGAGCGGGGGATCCCGACGATCGTGACGGGGTTTGCGCTCGCGGCGGACCGCATCCACGCTCCCAACGAGTCCTTCCGCCTCGAGAGCCTCGAGCTCGGCCTGCGGGCGGGGGAGGAGTTGCTGCGCGAGTTGGCGTCGCTGCCGGGCTCCTAGGCCCCAGCGCTGCTACTCTCCTCGCCGGGTCCGGACGTGCGTCGGCACCGCGCAGGGGCCTCTTGGCCCTGAGCGGCCTGGCGCTATACTGTTCGTCCGCTTCTGGGCCCGTCTGGGTCCTCGAGCGTGCCCCTCCTGGCGGAGTTCCCGCCTCCAGAGGCACCGCGGTCTTTGAAAACTCAACAGCATGCGCACCAAAGAAGCCGGCCTTGGCCGGCTCCAGTTTGGTGTCCAGGTTCGTAACAGCCGCCCCCTCCGGTTGCCCTCACCCGGGCGTTCGGGGGATCAAGGCGGCGCCAGATTCAAAGAAGTGAACCCCGTCGAGCATCCCGGTCTTCCGCCCTGTGTACGCGGGGACCCTCGTGAGGATGCCGACGCTCTTCTGAAGATGATTCAGACCGTGGGACCTTCGGGTCTCGCGTCTTGAAACGCAGTTCTTCACGGAGAGTTTGATCC
>JAOPZQ010000428.1 GCA_025964075.1 Solirubrobacterales bacterium
CCGAGGTATTCGACGTCTACCGCGGCGCGCAGGCGGGGAAGGGGCGCGTGTCGCTCGCCCTGCGGCTGACGTTCCGCGCGCCCGACCGCACGCTGACCGACGAGGAGGCGCGCGCCGCGCGCGCGCAGATCGTCGCCGCCCTGCACGACGAGCTCGAAGCGGAGCTCCGTGGCTGAGCGCATCGCCGTCATCGGCGCCGCGGGGTTCGCCGGCGCGCTCGCCGCGCGCCTGGTGCATCGCCACCCGCGCTACGAGCTCGCCGCGGTGACCGCGCGCGGCGACGACGTAGGGCTGCCACTCGACGAGCTCTATCCGCACCACCGCGTGCCGCTCGTCCTGGAGGAGCTCGACCTCGAGCGCCACGGCGACGTCGACGCGGCGATCGTCGCCTATCCGCACGGCGCCTCGGCGCCGGTCGTGGCGGCGCTGCGCGAGACCGGCGCGCGGGTGCTCGATCTCTCGGCGGACTTCCGCCTCCGCGATGCCGCCACCTACGCGGACTGGTACGGCGAGCACGGGGCGCCGTCGCTCTTCGCCACCGCCGTGTACGGGCTGCCCGAGCTCTACCGCGCCGACCTCGCCGGCGCCGAGCTCGTGGCCGGGCCCGGCTGCTACCCGACCGCGGCGATCCTCGCGCTCGCGCCCCTCGCCGCCGCCGGTCTCCTCGCCGACGTCGTGATCGACGCGAAATCCGGCGTCTCCGGGGCGGGACGCGCCGCCACGCGGGGGACCCACTTCGTCACCGTCGACGAGAACGTGACGCCGTACCAGGTCGAGGGCCACCGCCACGCGCCCGAGATCGAGCAGGAGCTCGGCGTGCGGGTGACGTTCGTGCCCCATCTCGTCCCGCTCGACCAGGGCGAGCTCGTCTCCTGCTACGTGACACCGACTTCGCGGCTCGACCAGGCGGTCCTCGACGAGCTCTACGCCGACGCCTACGCGGGCGAGGCCTTCGTCGAGCTCGCCGCGCGGCCGCCCGGAGTTCGCGACGTCCGCGAGACGAACCTGTGCCGGATCCACGCGCGCGTCGACGAACGCACCGGCAAGGTGCTCGTGTTCGCGGCGATCGACAACCTGTGGAAGGGCACGTCGTCCCAGGCGATCCAGAGCCTCAACCTGATGCTCCGCCGCCCCGAGGGGGAGGGGATCGCGTGAGCGCGGAGGTCGAGAGCTTCTTCGCCTCGCGCTGGGTCGAGCAGCCGCCGCACGTGACGGCGCGGGCGGGGGGGCTGCCGGCCGGCTTCCGCGCCGCCGGCGTGGCATGCGGCCTCAAGGCGAGCGGCGCGAAGGACCTGGGGCTGCTCGTGTGCGACGCCGAGGACGCGACGAGCGCCGCGCGGTTCACGCGCTCGAGCGTGCTCGCCGCGCCGGTGATCATCTGTCAGGAGCGCGCGCGGCTCGACGGCCTCCGCGCCATCGTGGCCAACGCCGGCAACGCGAACGCCGCGACCGGGCGCCCCGGCCTCGACGCGGCCGCCAAGATGCAGGGCGCGGCGGCGATGGCGGCGGGCGTCGAGGAGAATCGGGTCGCCGTCGCCTCGACGGGCGTGATCGGCGTGCCGCTCGACGTCGCGCCGATCATGCGCGGCCTGCTCGCCGCGCGGGAAGGGCTGCGCGCGGAGGGCGACGGCGACTTCTCCGACGCGATCCGGACGACCGACGCGTTCGAGAAGCGCGTGAGCGTCGAGGTCGCACTGCCGAGCGGCACCGTGCGCCTCGCCGTGCAGGCCAAGGGCGCCGGGATGATCGAGCCGCGCTTCGCGACGATGCTGTGCTTCGTCCAGACGGACGCGGCGGTCACCGCGGAGACGGCCGATCTGCTGCTCGGCGTCTGCGTGAAGCGGTCGTTCGACCGCATCAGCGTCGACGGCCAGCTCTCGACGAACGACACCGTGATCCTCATGTGCTCGGGTGCGAGCGGCGTCGCCGTGGCGCCCGAGTCCGAGGACGAGCTGCGGCTCGGCGAGGCGCTCGACGCCGTGCTCCGCCAGATCGCGCTGCTGATCGTGCGCGACGGAGAGGGCTCCGAGCGCGTCGGCCGCGTGGTCGCTCGCGGCGGCCACGGGCCCACCGTCGAGACCGCGGCGCGCGCCGTGGCCAACTCGCCGCTCGTCAAGGCGGCGCTGAACGGGGGCGACCCGAACTGGGGGCGCATCGCGCAGGCGGTCGGCGGCGGCCTCGTGGACGCCGCGCCGCTCGAGCTCGACATCGCGATCGAGGGCGTGCCCGTGTGCCGGGCCGGCGCGGTCGTGCCCTACGACGTCGAGGCGCTGGCCGCGGCCGTGCGCGGTCCCGAGGTCGAGTACGTGATCGAGCTCCCGGGTGAGGGCGCCGAGACTGAGGTCTTCTTCTCCGACCTCTCGCACGGCTACGTGACGATCAACGCGGACTACACGACATGAAGCTCTACCGGATCCCGTTCTCGACGAACGTGGAGCGCGTCGCGCTCGCGCTCGCTTACAAGGGCCTCGACGCCGAGGCGGTCGACGTCGACCCGGCGAACCGCTCGCTGGTCGAGCAGGTCAGCGGCCAACCGCTGACGCCGGTGCTCGAGGCGGACGACGGCGAGGTGATCGCCGACTC
>JAOPZQ010000452.1 GCA_025964075.1 Solirubrobacterales bacterium
CACCAGCCCGCGCCGCAACACGGCGAGCGGGCGGACGATCGTCTCGATGCCGTCGGCGGCCAGCGCCGGCGCGAGCTCGCCGGCGTAGGGAAGGACGACCAGCGGGCGGTAGCGCTCCGGGTCGAGCCCGTTCGCCATCAGCCGGAGCTGGCGATCCGAGCCGTAGCCGTCCGCGGAGGAGTGGACGTAGAGGACGGTGCGGGCGCCGGTGGCGCTCAGGAGACGCCGACCTCGACGGGCAGCGGCTCGGCCGGCGCCTCGGGGACGACATCGGGGTGGAGCAGGTGCGCGAGCAGCTCGAGGCCGTCGATCAGCCGCAGGCCCGGGCGGGAGAAGTAGGCGGCGGCGTCGACGGCCACGACTTCGCCGGCGCCGAGCGCCGCGAGCTCCCGCTCGTGCGCGAGCGCCTCCTCGCGCGCGCGGGCGGCGTCGTAGCCGCAGGGCATGACGACGACGAGGTCGGGCTGCGCCGCTCCAACCTCATCCCAGCCGTGCACAACGGATTTCTCTCCGGCCATCCCGAGGACGTCCTCGCCGCCGGCGAGGTCGATCAGCTGCGGCGTCCAGTGGCCGGCGACGAACACCGGGTCGAGCCACTCGAGCGCCGCCACCCGGGGGCGGCGGCGGCCCCGCACGGCGAGCTTGACGCGGTCGATCCGGCGCGCGGCGTCCTGGACGAGGTCCACGCCCGCGTCGCGGACGCCGGTCGCCTCGGCCAGCGTGCGCACGTCGCCGAGGACCTCGCCGACCGTGCTCGGGTCGAGCGCGACGACCTCCGGATGCGAGTCGAGGCGCTCGGCGACCGCGCGCACGTCGTCGTAGGAGACGGCGCACACGGCGCACAGCGCCTGCGTGACGATCAGGTCCGGACGGAGCTCGTGGAGGGCGTCCTCGTCGAGGCCGTAGATCGACTCGCCGCGACCGGTGCGCTCGCGGACCGCGGCGTCGATCTGCGCCGCGGAGAGGCCGGGCGCGAGCAGGTCGCGGGTAACCTTCGGAAGCGACGCGGCCGCCTCCGGGTAGTCGCACTCGTGGGTGACCGCGACCACCTGGGCGCCCAGGCCGAGCGCGAACAGGATCTCGGTCGCCGACGGGACGAGGCTCACGATGCGCATGGGAGTGAGGATATGACCTTGCTGAGCGACGACGAGATCGCGACCCGGCTCGAGGCCAGCGAATGGCGCCGCGAGGGCGCGGAGATCGCCCGCGACTGGCGGTTCAAGGACTTCGCCGAGGCGATCAGCTTCGTCAACCGCGTCGCGGATCGCGCCGAGGAGGCCAACCACCACCCCGACATCCTCCTGCACGGCTGGAACCACGTCCGCCTCACGCTGTCCACGCACAGCGAGGGCGGGCTCACCTCGGCGGACTTCGACATGGCGGAGAAGTTCGACCGTCTGTAACCCATGGCGCGGGCCCTGCTACCGTGCTGATCGTCGCCTCCATGCCCGACGACGACCCTTCCCGAAGTAATTGCGCTCGGCCCGTGCCGAGCGCCCTCGCTAGAGCGGCATGACGGCGCTGCTGATCGTCCTCGCGATCCTGCTCGTGTTCCTGAACGCGTTCTTCGTGATCGCGGAGTACTCGCTCGTGCGCTCGAGCAAGGGGCGGCTCGAGGCGGAGCTCGAGGAGGGCAAGCGCGGCGCGACGCTGGCGCTGCGCGAGCTCGACGAGATCGGGGACTACATCTCCGCCACGCAGGTCGGCGTGACCATGACCTCGCTGGGGGTCGGCGCCCTCGGCGAGCCGGCGGTCGCGCACTCGCTCGAGCCCGCCCTTGGCGGCCCGCTCGCCCACGGCGCGGCGGTGGCGGTCGCGGCGATCCTCGCCTACCTCGTCATCACGTGCGTCCACATCGTGATCGGCGAGCTCGTGCCGAAGTTCTACGCGATCGGGCACGCCGAGGGGGTGATGCGCCGCGTCTCGCGGCCGCTGCGGATGTTCCGGGTGCTCTTCCACCCGTTCATCGTCGTCCTCAACGGCATCGCCGGACGCATCCTGCGTCTCCTCGGCACCGACCCGGGCAAGCTGCGGGAGGACGGCGGCACGCCCGACGAGCTGAAGCGTCTGATCGCCGAGTCCTTCACCGGCGGGAAGCTCGACCCGAGCGAGGCCGGCATGCTCGTCGGCGTCTTCCACCTGCACGAGCAGGAGGCACGCCAGGTGATGACGCCGATCCCCGCGGTCGTCACCGTCGACATCTCCGAGGACGTCGAGACCGCCCTGCGCCGCTGCATCTCGAGCGGGCACACGCGGCTCGTGGTGACCGAGGACGAGAACCGCGATCGCGTCAAGGGCGTGGTCCACTCGAACGCGCTGGCGCAGCTCCTCCTCACCGAGGGCCCGCACGCGTCGATCGAGAGCGTCGTGCGGCCCGCCCCGATCGTGCCGGAGACGAAGCCGCTCGACGACCTCCTCGCCGACCTGCAGCGCCAGCGCTCGTCGCTCTCGGTGGTCGTCGACGAGTACGGCCGGACCGCGGGCATCGTCACGGTCGAGGACATCATCGAGGAGATCGTGGGGGAGATCGACGACGAGACCGACCCCGCGGGCGGCGCCGTGCGCCGGCTCGCGAACGGCGACTGGTTCGTGCGCGGGCACGTCGCGGTCACGGACCTCGAGGACTACGGGCTCGAGCTGCCGGTGGACACGGACGCCTACAACTCGGTTGGCGGGTTCGTCTTCGCCCAGCTCGGCCGGCTGCCCCGGCGCGGCGACACGATCACCGCCAACGGCTACTCGATCCGCGTCGAGTCCGTGCGCGAGAACCGGATCGAGGCGGTTCGGATTCGCGAGCGACGCCCGGCCAGCGCGACTTCGTTGCCGGACTCCGACAACTAGGCGAGCAAGAATCTGCAAGTTGCGCTACGTTCCCATTGTCACAACCGCGCCAGGCATCCACATGCCGGCGGTTGAGGAGGAGAGACGGTGGATCGGGGTGGGTCCACCCGTCGGAGCCGGCCCGCTCGTCGGGCCGGCTCTCTTTTATTGGGGTCAAGTCTTTCTTGTTGCGCTTCGCGGCAACGAGCAAAGACATCGACCCCAACACAAAACCGGCCCGCAATGCGGGCCGGTTTCGTGCTTCTGGGAGGAGGTGCTGCTGTGAGGTACGTCGCACAGGCAGTATCGGCTCCCGGGATGAACTGCCACTAAACGGACCGTGAGAGTTCACTCATAGACGTAGAATCCGCGCCCGGCCTTCTTGCCGAGCGCGCCCTCGCGCACGAGCGCCCGGACCCTCTCCGGAACCGAGGCGCCGATCGCGTCGCCGATCGCCTCGGCGACGTCGAGTCCGACGAAGTCGAGCAGCGCCAGCGGGCCCATCGGGTGACCGGCGCCGAGGGTCATGCACGTGTCGACCTGCACGGGATCGATGCCGGTCTCCTCGGCGAGCTCGACGGCGCTGAACAGGAACGGGAACAGCAGGCGGTTGACGACGAAGCCCGGCAGGTCGGGAACCTCGACCGCGGTCTTCTCGAGCGCCTCGCACACCGCGAAGGACCGCGCGCGGACGTCGTCGCCGGCTTCGGCGGGAAACGCCAGCTCGACGAGCTTCATCCGCGGCACGGGATTGAACACGTGCAGGCCGACGAAGCGCTCGGGAGCCCCGCTGGCCTGCGCGAGCTCGGCCACCGAGAGCGACGACGTCGTCGTCGAGATGACGGTGCCGGCGCCGGAGCCGCGGCCGAGCTGGGCCAGGACGGCGGCCTTCGCCGACGCCTCCTCGACCACGGCCTCGACGAGGAACGTGGCTTCCGCGGCGAGCTCCTCGAGGTCGGTTACGACGCGTACGTGCGACGCGTTGACCTCGCCGCTGAGGCGGCCGCAGATGCGGTCGACGGAGCCTCGCGCCCGCTGGGCGGAGTCCTGCGAGCGGGCCCAGAGCAGGGTCTCACCGTGGCGCGAGGCCACGGCGGCCAGCCCGCAGGCGATGGTTCCGCTCCCGGCGATGCCGAGGCGCTCTTGCACGTTCCGACTCCTTCGGTTGACTGGTCAGTCAGCCGGTACAGTAAACGGACTCGACCCGCGGAGGCCCACATGAAGAATGGACATGGTCGCGACGTGGTGATCGTGGAGGCCGTTCGGACTCCCATCGGCCGCGGTCACCCGGAGAAGGGCTACTACAGGGACACGCACCCCAACGACCTGTTGGGCAAGTGCTACGCCGAGGTGGTCGAGCGGGCGGGCATCCCCGGCTCCGAGGTCGAGGACGTCATCGCCGGCTGCGTCCAGCAGTACGGCGAGCAGAGCTTCAACGTCGGCCGCAACGCCTGGCTCCAGGCCGGCTTGCCCTACGAGACGCCGGCCACGACGGTCGACCGCCAGTGCGGCTCGGCCCAGCAGGCCGTGAACTTCGCGGCCGCGCTGATCGCCTCGGGCGTCCACGACGTGGCCATCGGCTCGGGCGTCGAGCACATGGGCCACGTCCCGATGGGCATCGGGCTGAAGTGGGCCGACGAGGTCGGCGTCCCCTACCCGCCCGCCCTGATGGAGCGCTACGACCTGATCCCGCAGGGGCTCTCGGCCGAGATGATCGCGGACCAGTGGGAGATCCCCCGCTCGGAGCTCGACGAGCTCGGCGTCCGCTCGCACAAGCTCGCGGCGCGGGCGACGGAGGAGGGGCGGTTCGAGCGCGAGATCGTCCCGTTCGCGGTGAACGGCTCGACGTTCGTCACCGACCAGGGCATCCGTCCGGACACGAGTCTCGAGGCGCTCTCGCAGCTGAAGCCGGCGTTCAAGCCGGACGGGAAGATCACGGCCGGCAACTCCTCGCAGATCTCCGACGGGGCCGCCGCGGTGCTGCTGATGGCGCGCGAGAAGGCCGACGCGCTCCGCCTGAAGCCGCGGGCGCGGATCGTCGACCAGACGACGGTCGGCGTCGACCCGGTGATCATGCTCACCGGCCCGATTCCGGCGACGCGCAAGCTGCTCGAGCGCAACGGCATGGCGATCGGCGACATCGACCTGATCGAGATCAACGAGGCGTTCGCGCCGGTCGTCGCCGCGTGGCGCCGCGAGCTCGGGCCCGACATGGATCGCGTCAACGTCAACGGCGGCGCGATGGCGCTCGGCCACCCGCTCGGGTCCTCGGGCGCGCGGCTGATCACGACGCTGCTGCACGAGCTCGAGCGCTCCGACAAGGAGATCGGCCTCGTGACGATGTGCTGCGGCGGCGGCCTCGGCACCGGCACGCTGATCCAGCGGCTCTAGGGTCGCGAAGCCGCCCCCGACTTTGCGGTTCACGACGCTCGTGTCGTGATGCGAGATTTCGGGACGCTAACGCCAGCGGAAGCCCGCCGGCGCCGGCTCGGGCGCCAGCGGGCTCGAGGGCAGCCCGTCGGGCAGCGCAGCCTCGTTGTAGCCCGTCGGGGCGATGTCGTTCGGCGTGTCGGGGTGGAACAGCGAGGCGAGGTACTGGTTCTGCCCGCGCCCGGGGCCGAGCTCGAACTGGCCGCCTCCGTAGGCGCCGATCCCCTCCCGCGCGCAGTAGTCGTAGGTCTCGCACAGGAGCTCGAGGCCGCCGATCCGCGAGGGCTTGACGTTGACCATCCGCGGCTTCCAGGCAAGCGCCTCGATGTCCTCGATCGAGTGGATCGGCGCGTCCCACGTGAGCCGGTCGCGGTGCGGCTCGAGGATCGCCCGGGTCTCCGCCGCGCCGACGTCCGCGTCCTCGATCCACGCGTCGGGGAACGCCGCGAGGACGCGCCGGTACAAGGCCGGATCGGTGGCCTGGTCGACGACGGTCCCGGTGTAGAAGGACTTGAAGTCGACCGAGTCGACGCTGCCCGTGGCCGCGAGCTCGGCGACGAGCGCGTCGTCCCACGAGCTCGTCGGGTCGAGCTTGAAGCGCAGAGTGGGATAGCGGGCGAGGCGGCCCGTCACGGCGTCGAGGTCGGGCGGCTCGCCGAGGCGCAGCGAGACCACGAACGTCACCGGCTGCGGCTCGCGGCCGAGCACGTGGTGCAGCGGCCGGCCGGCCTGGCGCAGGGCGAGGTCGAGCGCGGCGGAGTGGAACGTCCAGCGCCGGTAGCGGCGCGAGACGTCGCGCTCCGGCGGAGTGGGGAAGAGGTCGAGGCCGTCGATGTGGGCGCACAGCTCGCCGAGCGCCCAGGTGCCGCTGAGGTCGTGGACGGCCCCCGCCTCCTGGAGCGCGAGCTGGTCGACGCTGTCGTAGACGACGTCCTCGCCGACGCCTTCCTCGCCGCCTCCTCGCAGGTGGACGACGGTGGAGTCGCGGGTGAAGCCGCTCGTCACCTCGCGGCGCAGGCCCTCGAGCGTGTAGCCGTCGATGTCGACGGGCAGGTCGGCGAGGAGGGAGAAGGTGGAGGGCACGGCGCCGGAGGCTAGCGGGCGGCGGTGGCGGGCTTCGACAAACGGCGCCTCGAGGGGTGAATCCGAGGCCGCGGGGAACTGGCCCGAGGGGTCTGGTCACCTGTGGGGAATTATTCCACCTGAGTGACCACACCCCCTCCCGAGGCCGCCACCAGGGCCGAGCGCCTACGAGGTGCCGGAAGCGGCCGCGCGGTCGACGGCGTCCGCCACGAACCGCTCCAAATCAGGCAGCGACCGCGGGTCGATCGCGTGCGGCATCGGGCTCTCGAGGTACAGCGGCTCGAGGCCCGCGGCGCGGAGCCGGTCCCGGGCGTCACGCGCGAAGTCCACCGAGATGATCGGGTCGCGTGAGCCGTGCGCGATCGCGACCGGCAGGTCGCGCCGGCCTTCGAGGTCGAGCGAGAAGCCCTCGACGGTCGGGATGAAGCCGCTCATCGCGACGAGACCCGCCGGCTTCGGCCGCCCCGCGCCGAGCGCCAGCGCGTAGGCCATCACGGTGCCCTGCGAGAACCCGCCGAGCACCGTCCGGGACAGCGGCACGCCGGTGCGCTCGGCCAGCTCGTCGAGGAACGTGCTCGCGCGCGCGAGAGAATCGAAGAACGTCTGCGGCTCGGGGAACCCGACGCGGGGGACGATGTACCAGTGGCGGCCGCCGGGCGGCAGCTGCAGCGGCCCCCGGGGCGTCGCGCCGACGAGGCGCCGGCGCGGGTCGAGCACGTCGAGCACCGGCAGGAGGTCCTGCTCGTCGACGCCGCGGCCGTGGAACAGAACCAGCGCGCCGGCGGGATCGCCGGCGGCGGGACGCAGCTCGTAGTCGAGGGAATCGGTCACGAGACGTGAGGCTACCGGCGAACCCGGGAAGGACCTCCTCATGACGAACGCGACCGGCAACGGGTCCTCGGGAGACCGCTGGGCGGGCATCGAGCGGCCCTACACGGAGGACGACGTCGCTCGGCTGAGCGGCAGCGTCGAGATCGACCACACGCTGGCGCGCCGCGGCGCCGAGCGGCTCTGGCGCACGCTCAGCGAGGAGCCCTACGTCGCCGCGCTCGGGGCGATGACCGGCAATCAGGCGGTGCAGCAGGTCAAGGCCGGGCTGCAGGCGATCTACCTGAGCGGCTGGCAGGTCGCGGCCGACGCGAACCTCGGGCGCCAGATGTACCCGGACCAGAGCCTCTACCCGGCGAACAGCGTGCCCGACGTCGTCCGCCGGATCAACGCCGCGCTTCGTCGCGCCGACGAGATCGAGCACGCCGAGGGGAACGACGACACCGACTGGCTCGTCCCGATCGTCGCCGACGCCGAGGCCGGCTTCGGCGGCGCGCTCAACGTGTTCGAGCTGATGAAGGGGATGATCGAGGCGGGCGCCGCCGGCGTGCATCTCGAGGATCAGCTGGCCTCGGAGAAGAAGTGCGGGCACATGGGGGGGAAGGTGCTGCTGCCCACCGCCCACGCCGTGCGCAACCTGATCGCCGCCCGGCTCGCGGCCGACGTCATGGACGTCCCGACCGTCCTCATCGCGCGCACCGACGCGCAGGGCGCCGACATGGTCACGAACGACGTCGACCCCGACGACCACGAGTTCATCACCGGCGAGCGGACCGAGGAGGGCTTCTACCGGACCAAGCCCGGCATCGAGCAGGCGATCGCCCGCGGCCTGGCCTACGCGCCCTACGCGGACCTCGTGTGGTGCGAGACCGCCGAGCCCGACCTCGAGCAGGCCGAGCGCTTCGCGCAGGCGCTGCACGAGAAGTTCCCGGGCAAGCTGCTGGCCTACAACCTCTCGCCGTCGTTCAACTGGCGCGACCAGCTCTCCGAGGAGGAGATCGGCGGCTTCCAGGAGCGCCTCGGCGAGCTCGGCTACCGCTTCCAGTTCGTCACGCTCGCGGGCTTCCACACGCTCAACTACTCCATGTTCTCGCTCGCCCGCGGCTACCGGGAGAACGGGATGGGCGCCTACGCCGCGCTGCAGCAGAAGGAGATCGACGCCGAGGCGGAGGGCTACACCGCGACGAAGCACCAGCGCGAGGTCGGCGCCGGCTACTTCGACGACGTCGCCCAGGTCATCGCCGGCGGCATGGCCTCGACGACCGCGCTCACGGGGTCGACCGAGGAAGAGCAGTTCTCCTGACCGCCTGACGTTCACGGCCTCGCAACGGCCGTGGTCCTCCCCGCGCCTACCGTGCGGCCGCGGGGAATACCACCGACCGACCGGAGGCTCAGATGTTCAGACGGAGGACCGTGACGATCGCGGCCGCGATGGTGCTCGCGGCCGGCGGAGTGGGCGCGGCGCTGGCCGCGGCCAAGGCAGGAGACGCGCAGGCCGGCGGCGGCGCGCAAGACGGCGGCGGCGGGCATCGCGCCTACACGATCGGCCTCTTCGGCGACGTGCCCTACGGCGCGGCCGGCCGTGCCGAGTACCCGCGGCTGATCGCCGACATGAACGCCTCGCCCATCGCCTTCTCGATCTTCGACGGCGATCTCAAGGCCGGGGGCGACGGCACGTGCAACGACGCGCTGTACACGCAGTCCAAGGCGTGGTTCGACTCGTTCCGCCGCCCCGTCGTCTGGGTACCGGGCGACAACGACTGGACCGACTGCTGGGGACGCTACGGCCCGGGCACGGGCGGCTTCGACCCGCTCGAGCGGCTCGCCCACGAGCGCCACGTGTTCGACTCGACCGGCCAGAGCCTCGGCCGGCGCACGCTGACGCTCCAGCGCGAGAGCTCGGAGCCGGCGTACGCCAAGTACAGCGAGAACGTCCGCTGGACCTACGGCTCGGTCATGTACATCGGGCTGAACGTGCAGGGCTCCAACGACAACCTGCCCCACGCGGGCGTCGACGGCGAGACGCGCCCGGCGTCGGAGATCGCGCGCATGGCGGCCGAGCACCAGGAGCGCGAGCAGGCCAACGTCCACTGGCTGCACGAGTCCTACGCGCTGGCGGCGGCGCGGCACCTCGAGGGGGTCCTCGTCGACTGGCAGGCGGACCCGAACTTCAACAACGAGCAGCACCTGCAGCCCGAGCAGTACGACGGCTACAAGGAGATCGTGCCCGCCCTGCGCCAGGAGGTCATCGCCTTCCCCGGCCAGAGCGCGCTCGTGCACGGCGACAGCCACTACTTCAAGGTGGACAAGCCCCTCAACTACGACAACGGCCAGGTGGTCGCGAAGTTCACCCGGGTGGAGACATTCGGCGCGGCCAACACGCAGTGGGTGGCCGCGACCGTGAACCCGAGCGACCCGAACCTGTTCGAGTTCTCGCCGCGGATCGTGCCCGCCAACGTCAACGACCGCTGACCGGCGGGGCGGGAGCGGCCTCGCCGCTCCCGCCCTCGCTGATCCCGATCCGCGCCCACGCCCAGCGCAGCGGCCGCGGCGCCCACCAGTTCCACTCGCCGAGAAGCGTCATCAGCGCGGGGACGAGGAACGCGCGGATCAGCGTGGCGTCGATCAGCACGGCGAACGCGGTCCCCAGGCCCGCCTCCTTCATGAACACGAGGCGACACGTGACGAAGCTGCCGAAGGCGACGCAGAAGAGGACCGCCGCCGCGGTGACGATGCGCCCGGTGCGCTCGAGCCCGACCGCCACGGCCTCGCGGTTGGGCAGGCCCCGGTCGCGCTCCTCCTTGATCCGCGCGAGCAGGAACACGCCGTAGTCGGTGCTGAGGCCGAAGGCGATCGCGAACAGCAGGACGGGCATCGTCAGCTCGAGCGCGCCGATCGACTGGTAGCCGAGGAGGCCCTGCAGGTTGCCGTCCTGGAAGATCAGGACGAGCAGCCCGAGGACGGCGCTCAGCGAGAGCACGTTCATCACGAGCGCCTTCAGCGGCAGCAGCACGGAGCCGGTGAGCAGGAACAGCGCCACGAGCGTGGTCAGGGCGATGATCCCCGCCGCCAGCGGGAGATGGCGCCAGACGGAGTGGCGGGCGTCGAGGAAGGCCGCGGTCGCGCCCGTGACGCCGACGGACGCGCCCGGCTCCCGCAGCGCGCGCAGGGCGTGGACGGCCCGGCCCGCATCCGCCGTGCTGGCCAGGGATCGGAGGACGACGCTGAACGTCGCCGCCAGTGGCCCCGACGGCTGCGGCGGCGTGACCGACACCACGCCGCGCACG
>JAOPZQ010000455.1 GCA_025964075.1 Solirubrobacterales bacterium
CGAAGCAGTCGTCGCCGAGGGACTGATCGCGCAGCCAGGAGCCATCATCGCCCCGGGCTTCGGCGACCTCGCCGAAGGCCTGGCGCGACCGTCGTCGCCGGTCTGAGCGGTCGGCCGATCGAACGCAGCTGAGTCCGGTGAGCTTCCTCGAGCGCACGGCGCCAAGGTCGGTTGGCCGAAGCGTGACGACGGCCGCTGCGTGGCTCGACGAGCGCCGGGCCATCGGCCCGCGAGCGGGCGAGCGGGCAGAGTGGGTCCCCATGGCGGCGTCGACGCTGCGCACCACCGCGGGCGACCTCGAGACGATCATCAGGCACCTGGCGGCACGGTCGACGCGTGGCCTGACGATCCGCAGGTCCAGGCAAGACCGTCCCGTAGAACGATCCGGGCGGCCCTACCGCAGCGGGAGTATCTGTCGGACCGACGCAAGGAGTACGGAGAGCAATGAGCGATGATCGGCAGGCACCGGGGACCACGACGGATTCGGGCATTCCGGTGGCGAGCGATGAGCATTCGCTGACGGTGGGACCGAAGGGTCCGACGGTGCTGCATGACGCCTATCCGGTGCAGAAGATGCAGCACTTCAACCGCGAGCGCGTGCCCGAGCGGGTCGTGCACGCCAAGGGCGGTGGCGCCCACGGGTTCTTCGAGGTGACCGAGGACGTGAGCCAGTGGACCAGCGCGCGCTTCCTGTCGGAGGTGGGGAAGCGCACGCCCATGTTCGTGCGATTCTCGACGGTCGCCGGTGAGCTCGGCGCGGCCGACACCCAGCGCGATCCCCGTGGCTTCGCGGCGAAGTTCTACACCGAGGAGGGCAACTACGACCTCGTCGGCAACAACACGCCGGTCTTCTTCGTCCGCGACGCCCACAAGTTCGCCGACTTCATCCACTCGCAGAAGCGGCTGCCCGACTCCGGGCTGCGCTCCAACGACATGCAGTGGGACTTCTGGACGCTCTCCCCCGAGAGCGCGCACCAGGTAACGATCCTGATGTCGGACCGCGGCACGCCGCGCACCTGGCGTCACATGAACGGCTACAGCAGCCACACGTACTCCTGGATGAACGCCGCGGGGGAGCGCTTCTGGGTGAAGTACCACTGGAAGACGGTCCAGGGGATCGAGAACTTCACCCTCGCCGAGGCCGACGCCATGGTCGCCGAGGATCCGGACTTCCACCGCCGCGACCTGTGGAACATGATCGCCGCCGGCGAAGCCCCGGAGTGGCGGCTGGAGATGCAGGTGATGCCGTTCGAGGAGGCCGCGGACTACCGCTTCAACCCGTTCGACCTCACGAAGGTGTGGCCGCACGACGACTACCCGCCGACCACGATCGGGCGGATGGTGCTCGACCGCAATCCGGAGAATCACTTCGCCGAGGTCGAGCAGTCGGCGTTCGCGCCGTCGAACCTGGTGCCCGGGATCGGCCTGAGCCCGGACAAGATGCTGATGGGACGGATCTTCTCCTACCACGACACGCATCTGCACCGGATCGGCACCAACTACGAGCAGCTGCCGGTCAACGCCCCCCGCAGCCCCGTCCACAGCTACAGCAAGGACGGTGCGATGACGTATCGGCACGCGGGAGCACAGCCGGTGTACGCCCCGAACTCCTACGGCGGCCCCAAGGCCGACCCGAGCAAGGAGCTGCCGACGTGGTGGGTCGAGGCGGCGGAGATGGGCCGCTACGCGTACGAGAGGCATCGCGACGACGACGACTTCATCCAGGCGGGCACGCTCTACCGCTACGTCATGGACGACGCCGACCGCGAGCACCTCGCCACCAACATCGTCGCCCACGCGAGCGACGGCGTGACCGTCGTCGTCCAGGAGCGCGTGATCGCCTACTGGACGAAGGTCGACCCCGACCTCGGAGCGCTCGTCGCCAGCGGGCTGGATCGGCGTGACAGCCGCCGCGCACCGGCGCGCGCAACGTCCATGCACTGACGCCCTCGCGCGCCGCCCGTTCCGCAGCCACGACCATCGAGGTCGCGGGCGTTGTCCCTTCGAAGCGCGGGTACTGTCCCTGTGGTCACTGCCGCGCGGGGCCGCCCTGGCGCACCCTTTGCGACATGGCGATTGCAGAGACCCACGAGACGTATCCGCAGAGCGGCGAGAGGCTCAACGGCCGGGTGGCCCTGGTCACGGGTGGCACCAGGGGAATCGGCGCGGCGATCTGTCGCCGGCTCGCGGCGAACGGCGCCTCCGTGGCCGCCGGCTACGGGCGCGACCACGACAGCGCCCATCGGCTGCAGGCCGAGCTGGCGGCGGCCGGTGCGCCGATCTCGATCCACGTGGGAGACGTCGGCTTCGCCGACGAGTGCCGCCGCCTCGTCAACGACGTCATCGATCAGCACGGCCGCCTGGACATCCTCGTCAACAACGCCGGCGTCACCGCAGATGGGATGACGGTCAAGATGAGCGACGAGGCCTGGCAGAAGGTCCTCGCGATCAACCTCTCGGGCGCCTTCTTCACCTCCCAGGCGGCGCTGGCGCACATGCTCTAGCGCGGCAGCGGCCGGATCGTGAACATCTCCTCGATCATCGGCCAGACCGGCAACATCGGGCAGGCGAACTACGCCGCCTCGAAGTCCGGCCTGTTCGGCTTGACGATGTCGCACGCCAAGGAGGCGGCCTTCGCGCTCAAGAGGGCGAGCAAGCTCACCCCGGACGGCCTGAACATCACCGTCAACGCCGTCGCGCCGGGCTTCATCGAGACCGACATGCTTGACGGCGTCCCCGAGAAGGTGCTGGACAAGATCCGCTCCGAGGTGCCGCTGGACCGGCTCGGCAGGCCGGAGGAGATTGCGCGCGTAGTGCACTTCCTCAGCGCCGACGCCTCCTCTTACATCACCGGGCAGGTATGGGCCGTCAATGGCGGCCAGGAGATGTAGCTGCGCACAGAGCCGGACGGCTCAGGTAGCAATCGATCGCCACCCCCGCGCGCACGCTCGGCTCGGGACCGGCAATCGGGCCGGTTCTCCTCCAGCTGACGCACGTCATGAGTAAGACGCCAAGCGGAGAGAGCGGCGGTCCCCGCCGCAAACCGCGGTCCCCGCAGCTCGGGGTTCGTAGGATGCGCGAGCCCACGACCAGGGCGGCGCTGACCCGGGTCAAGGACGGGGCGCTCCACGCCGTCGTGAAGCGCATCTTGGTCCGCAGGGAGGAGCTCGCGCGCCTGGCGGTCGAGCGGTATCGCGAGGAGATCGTCGGCTTCCAGATCGTCGACGAGTCCGACCTCGCGGAAGCCCTGGATTTCGTCCTCCTCAACATCGAGTCGCTAGTGGACGGTCTCGACCGCGACGAACCCGTCCCGGAGGACCTCCTGGAGACGGCGCGCGAGGTCGCCGCGCGCCGGGCCCATCGGGGCGTGTCGCTCGAGTCGATCATGCACCAGGGCCGCCTGTGGGGTCAGACGGTCTGGGAGTCCGTGCTCGCGGCGGCGCGTCTCGATCGCCCGGAGGAGCGAGAGGCGGCGCTCGAGATCGCGGGTCGCCTGTGGCGCCATGTCGACGTCGTGTCCACGGCGATGGCGTACGCCTACCTCGACGAGATGACCGACCGCGGCCTGCTGGGGCGAGATCTGCTCGACGCGCTCCTCGCCGGACGGGGTGACGGCGAGCAGGTGAGTCGCCTGGCTCGCATGCTGCATCGACGCCTGGGCGACAATCACGTGGTCGTCCTCGTCCGCGGGGACGGGATGCCGGAAGACGACGGTCGCCTGGTGTCGCTCGCCACCCGGGTCGCAATCGACCACATCATCGAGGCGGCGCGAACGCACCTTCGTCCAACGGCGGGCTCGCTCCTCGTCGGCATCCGCCAGGGGGACGTGGTGGCGCTCTACCCGGCCTCCGACCCCGAGGAGCTCGACGCGGTCAGGCGGGAGTGTGCGGAGCTGAGTGGCGCCCTCGCGATCGACGTGAGCATCGGCATGAGCGGCTGGCACCGCGGGCGTGCAGCGATCGCCACCGCCTATGCCGAGGCGAGGGAAGCGGTGGAGATCGCCGCCGGCACCGGGATTCGTGGCCGGGCGGTCGTCCTCGACGACGTGCTCGTCGACCACATGCTCCGCGCCAGTCCCCACGCGCGGCGGATCCTCAAGGAGACGCTGCGGCCGCTGATCGAGTACGACCGGGCGCACCGGGCCGAGCTGGTCCAGACGCTGCGGGCCTACCTCAGCGCGGCCACCAACCTGACCCAGAGCGCCCGGCTGCTGACGGTGCACCCGAACACCGTCGTCTACCGGCTGCGCCGCATCCGCGAGCTGTCCGGCCGCGATCCGCACGCGATGGAGGACCTCCAGATCCTGTTCCTGGCCTTGAAGCTCAGCGAGCTGAGCTCTGAGGCATCGGATGACTCATGAAGAAGTCGTACATCACGCGCGTCGCGTCCGGACCGCTGGGGTCGGCGTACGCAGCGCAGCTGCAGCCGCCCGACCACGCGTGGCCCATGCCGCGCACGAGCCAGCGCTGCACGAGCTCCCCGCCGCGACCATCCAGGTAGCGAGCGACGGTGGCCGTCCGGCCGGCGGAACCGGAGCTCCGCACGTAGGACGTCCTCCCGGCCATGCGCGGTACCGAGCCGTTCGCCGCGCCGTCGTCTGCCCAGTCTGCCGTGACCTGCCACTGGCGCACGAGCTGGTCGGCGTTGATCGGCGGCACCGTCGTGTCCTGGTCGCCCTGGAAGACCACGACGGGCAGCGGGCGGGCGTAGGCGCCCATGGCCTGCCGGGCGAGCAGCCCCGCGTGCTCGGGATCGGCGCTGCGGTAGCCGGCGCAGGGGGCGCCCGCCGCGTACTCGCAGCCCGAGCCAACTCCGATCGCCGCGTAGACGTCCGGATACGTTGCGCCCATTACCGAAGCCATCGCCCCGCCCGCCGAGAGACCGGTCACGTAGATCCTCCGCGGGTCGATCGAGTAGTTCCGCCGCACCCAGGCGGTGATGCCGGCGATGATCGACGGCTCACCGGCCCCGCGATGCATGTGGGCGTCGACGAACCAGTTCCAGCAGCGAAAGGCGTTGGCGTCCTTGCTCTGCTCGGGGTAGACGACGATGAACTTCTTCGCCTCGGCCAGCTTGTCGAACTGCGTCAGCTGCCGGAACTGAGCCGCGGTCTGGGCGCAGCCGGGGAGCGCGACGACCAGCGGGACCGGGGTCGCCCGAGCGTAGCCGGACGGCACGTAGCCGCGGAACGAGCGAGTGCCGGCGGCTTCGGTGTGTTGTCCGGTGAACGTCGCCGCCTCGGCGGTGACTGATCCCAGGCTCGTCATGGCGCCGAGCGCGACCAGCGCGCTCGCGAGGCACGTTCTCATCCCTTCCCTCCTCGTCCGGCAGCCCTCGGCGCGGCACGCTAACGCCGGGGGCCGCTCGCCGTCCATGCAGGAAACCGAGAACCGGCGTCGCCGACCGTCGCCAAAACCACGGAACGGCTACTGCTCGCCGGCGAGCGCCGGCTGCGCCTCCCCCTGGTGAGGCAGCGCGCAAAGACGCCCGCGTCCCGACGACATCGGGGTCGAGGTCGGCCAGCATCTGTCCCATGCACACTGCGACCGCCTCAGCGCGATCATCCCCAGCGGCCTCGTTCACGTCGGTCCGGCTGAACCTGCTCGACGAGCTCTTCCTCAACCTCGACCAACATCGCGAGCCGTGGGGCGTCCACCTGGAGCTGCGCGTCGGGGGCCGGGTGGATTCCGAGCGCCTCTCGGACGCGATCGCCGCGGCCGTCCGGCGTCATCCCGTCGCCCGCGCCAGGCTGGCGACCTGGCAGCCGAGCGACCGCGCCTATCGCTGGGAGATCGCCGACGCG
The DNA here is from genome assembly GCA_025964075.1 of Solirubrobacterales bacterium. GTDB lineage: Bacteria > Actinomycetota > Thermoleophilia > Solirubrobacterales > Solirubrobacteraceae > JAOPZQ01. The sequence continues at coordinate 5,804 of JAOPZQ010000455.1, forward strand.
GTCGACGAGGTGCCGCTGACCGTCGCCACGTGCCCCGACGACACGCTCCTGGCCGACGTGCGCGAGCGCCTGTTCGGCGTCAGCCCGTCGCTTCAGGTCGCGCCGCCGTTCGCCGTCGTCTTGGCGCACAGCCCCGGCGGCGACTCGATCCTGCTCAACCTCCACCACGCGGCGGGCGACGGCGTGAGCGCCGTGCGGTTGATGCGCTCGGTCCTCCGCGCCTACGCCGGCGCGGAGGATCCCGTTCCCGAGGTGGATCCGCTGGCGGTGCGCGATGTGCTCGCGCTCACCCGCGCGAAATCGCTCGAGGACCGCCTCGTGTCCGCGCAGGCGCTGGTGCGGGCCGCCGCGCGCCAGCTGACGCCGGCGACGCGCATCACGCGCGATGGCGGCGACGGTCGGCCCGGCTACGGCTTCGAGCTGCTCGCCCTCTCCCTCGAGGAGACCCGCAGCGTCCGCGCCAAGCAGACCGAGGGAACGACGGTCAACGACGTCCTGCTGGCGACGCTGGCCGTGGCGATCCGCCGCTGGAACGAAGCCCACGGCCGGTGGCCGGGGAGGATCGCGCTGACGATGCCCGTCAACCTGCGGCCGCCCGAATGGCGCGGGGAGGTCGTCGGCAACTTCGCGTCCTACGTCACGGTCTCGCTGGGAGCGTGCGATTCCCAGGATCTGCCGCGCGCGCTCGAGATCACCGCCCAGCGCACCCGGCAGATCAAGCGGCACGGACTGGCCGGGATGGTCGTCGACCTGCTCGTGGGTCCCAGCATGCTGCGGGTGGCGGCCAAGCGCCGGCTCCAGGATCTGATCGCGCTCACCGGCAACACAGTCGTCGACACGGCTTCGCTGTCGAACCTGGGGGCGCTCGACGGATGGCCGTCGCTCGGCGACGCCGGCACCGTCGAGGCGGCATGGTTCTCACCACCCGGCCGCATGCCACTCGGCGCGGCCCTCGGCGTCGCGACAGTCGACGGTCGGCTGCACGTCACGATGCGCTACCCACACGCCCAGTTCGACCGCGCCGCCGCCCACGCGTTCGCGGAGGTCTACCGCGACGTGCTGCTGGCCTGATCGTGTACCGCCGCCTCGATCGCCGTCGCGACCGCGCGCGGGCCCGGGCCGGCGCCCAGGGCGATCGTGTAGTGGTTGACGTCCGGCACCTCCTCGACGAGGGCGTGGGGCTGGGCGGCGAGGAGCCCGTCGACGATCGGACGCGGGATCACGGGATAGCTCTCGTTGAGCATTCCGCGCGGCGCGCGGAGCAGACGGATGGGCGCGCGCACGCGCTCGACGGCCGTTCGCGCCGCCTCGTCGTACACCAGCTCGGTCAGGTCGGCCCGGACCGCCGCCTCCGAGACCACGAAGCGCATGTCGCCGGGGTCGCCGGCCACCTCGTAGCGGCCATAGGCGTCGACGTCGTCGTCCCAGGCCCGTGCGAACGCGGGGTGCATCTGCCAGGACTCGACGTACTCGTCGACCGACTCGAACGTCATCTCCGAGCGCACCAGCGCCATGTCGATCGTGGCCTCGAGCACCTCGCCGAGATCCCCGCCGGGCGGCGGCGGGACGACGAGACCGCCGTCGACCAACACGACGCCGGAGACGCGCTCGGGGTGCTGCGCCGCGAGGCCCGCGACGACGAAGCCGCCGAGCGAATGGCCCACCAGCACGGCCTGCTCTGCGCCGGCGTCGTCGAGCACGGCGAGCAGATCCGCGACGTGCGCGGCCATCCCGTACGGGCCGGGCAGGTCGGCGCTGCGCCCGCGACCGCGCAGATCCGGCGCCAGCAGGCACACGCGCGTGCGGCTGCCGAGCTCGCGTGCGACCGCACGCCAGACCTCGAGCGAGGACGTGACGCCGTGGACGACCAGCGCCACGGCGTCGGCCTCGTCGGCCCGCGGTCCGCCGCGCGCGACTCGCAACGCGCCCCCGGAGACCGGGACGTCGTAGCGGACGTCGAACGGATCAGTCATATCCACGGCGGTCATGGTGGCGTCGCGTCGCGAGCTTGTCATCGCTCCCGAGTCGGCTATTTCGGCTACCGCGGACGGCGTACGCCCACGTACGGCCGATCAGCAGCGGGGCGTGAACGCCGGATCGGCGGGCCCGTTGCGACTGAGCGCCTCCTCGACCCATTGGACCGCGACGGGATCGGACGGAACGGTCAGATGGGTAGCGAGGTCGCCAGGACAGGCGTTTT